>CAXTWJ010000403.1:0-2559 GCA_964247925.1 uncultured Sphingomonas sp. | reverse complement strand
CCGAGGACGGCCCCGCGGGGGGGGCGGGGGCCGCCGCAGCGCCCGTCATGAACCCGCCGGCCACCCCTGCGCGGTAGCGGCGGGCCGGGCCGGTGAAGGCCGGCGCGGCCGCTCAGAAGGCGCTCAGCCCCGTGATCGCGCGCCCCAGGATCAGCGCGTGGACGTCGTGCGCGCCTTCATAGGTGTTGACCGTCTCCAGGTTCATCAGGTGGCGCATCACGCCATATTCGCCCGAGATGCCGTTGCCGCCGTGCATGTCGCGGGCGTCGCGCGCGATGCCGAGCGCCTTGCCGACATTGTTGCGCTTGATCAGGCTGACCATCTCCGGCGCGAACCGGCCCTCGTCCATCAGGCGGCCGACGCGCAGGCTGGCCTGCAGCCCCAGCGCGATCTCCGTCTCCATGTCGGCCAGCTTCTTCTGGTAGAGCTGCCGCCCGGCGAGCGGGGTCCCGAACTGCTGCCGATCGAGCCCGTACTGGCGCGCGGCGTGGAGGCAGAACTCCGCCGCGCCCATCGCGCCCCAGCTGATGCCGTAGCGTGCGCGGTTGAGGCAGCCGAACGGCCCCTTGAGGCCGTGGACGTCGGGCAGCAGCGCGTCGTCGCCGACCGCGACCTCGTCCATCATCACCATGCCGGTGACCGACGCGCGCAAGCTCAGCTTGCCCTCGATCTTGGGCGCGGAGAGGCCGGCCATGCCCTTTTCGAGCACGAAGCCGCGGATGGCGCCGTCCTCCGTCTTGGCCCAGATCACGAAGACGTCGGCGATCGGCGAATTGGAGATCCAGGTCTTCGAGCCCGAGATGCTGTAGCCGTCCGCCGTCTTCTTCGCGACCGTGCGCATCCCGCCGGGGTCGGAGCCCGCGTCCGGCTCGGTCAGCCCGAAACAGCCGATCCACTCGCCCGACGCCAGCCTGGGCAGGTATTTCCGCTTCTGCGCCTCCGACCCGAAGCTCAGGATGGGGTACATGACGAGGCTCGACTGCACGCTCATCATCGACCGATAGCCCGAGTCGATCCGCTCCACCTCGCGCGCGACCAGGCCATAGGCGACATAGGACGCGCCGACCCCGCCATATTCCTCCGGCACCGTCGGCCCGAGCAGCCCCAGCTCGCCCATCTCGCGAAAGATGGCGGGGTCGGTGTGCTCGTGCTGGAACGCCTCCACGATCCGCGGCGCCAGCCGGTCCTGCGCATAGGCGTGCGCGGTGTCGCGGATCATGCGCTCCTCGTCCGTCAGCTGCTCGTCGAGCAGCAGCGGGTCCGCCCAGTCGAACTTGCCCATCCCGGCCATCATGTGCTCCTTCATCGTCGTCGCTAGGAGCGCGGGAGGGCGGCTGTCTAGTCCTCCAGGACGAGCAGCTCCAGCATCGCGGTCCCGCCGGTCGCCACCGCCGCCACGTCCGCGAGGTAGTGACCGCGCAGCGGCAGCGCCAGCTCGGGCAGTTCGGCGAGCCACGCCGCCAACGCGCCCGCGTCGTCGGCCGTCGCGGTCAGCGTGTGCCGCGCGCCCTCGAACGTCGCGCTGGACCAGGGTCGCGTGCCGCGATGCTCGAAGCGGAAGCGCGGAGCGGCCTCGGCCAGCGCACGCAGGAGCTGGCGAACGGGGTCGGGCCGCTTCAGGCCGATCCCGCTCACGGGCGCACCGTCGCCATGAACGCGCGCACCCTGGCCTCCATGCGCGCGGTGGGGATGCGCCCGTGGCGCAGGTCGCGGACCAGCCGCGGGTCGCGCACCGCCAGCCGCCCGAACTTGGTCACCGGCATCGCCGTCCGGCGCAGGAAGCGATCGATCTCGTGCAGCAACTCCATGGGGCATCCCCGACTCCGATGTTCTTGTTGTGTTCCGATCCTCCCGCTCAGATCCAACTTGTCGAGAGGAAAAATCCTCTGCTAGGGACGGCGCCGTGGAACAGGTCGATCCCCGACGCCGCCTGCTGGATCTCGCCGCCGCGCGCGGCGACAGCCTCGTCGCGCTCTCGGCCATGCTGGGGCGCAATCAGGCCTACCTGCAGCAATGGGTAAGGCGAGGTTCCCCGCGCGTGCTGACCGAGCGCGACCGGCGCGCGCTGGCCGACTATTTCGGCGTGGCGGAGACGGCGCTCGGCGGCCCCGTCACCCGGGCGGGCTGGCGGGTGCCGCGCCTGGACGTGACGGCGTCGGCGGGCCCGGGCGCGCACAACGAGGACGAGGTGCTGCTGGGCGCGGGCGTGGTCGCGCCGGAACTGGCCCGCTCACTGGGCCTGACGGAGGGCCGCGCGTCCGTGATCCGCGTGCGTGGCGACTCGATGGCGCCCGGGCTGATGGACGGCGATCGGCTGCTGGTGGACGAGACCGCGACGCGACCCGACGCGCGCGGCGGCATCTATGTCGTCCGGCTCGACGGCGTGCTGCTCGTCAAGCGCGTGCGGCGTGGGCGGGGGCGGCTGGAGGTGACCAGCGACAATCCCGCGGCGGCGCCGGTGGGGGACGGTGTGCCGGAAGTGATCGGCCGCGTTGTCTGGCAGATGCGAGCGCCTGTGTAGCTCCTTCCTGCAAGCGGGGAAGGCTTCTTCTCCCCTCC
>CAXTWJ010000402.1:0-2588 GCA_964247925.1 uncultured Sphingomonas sp. | reverse complement strand
GTGCAACCGCGCTCTCACCGGCCGCGCGTCAGACGAGGCCTAGGGCCGCGAGCTTGCCGACCAGCGCCGCCGGCATCACCGCCAGCCCCGTGGTGTCGCCGTCAAGGTCGGCCGGCGCGTCGGCGGCTTCCAGGTAGCGCCAGCCCTGATGCGCGCGTTTGGGGCGGGCGTGGACCAGCACCAGCGCGGGGTCGAGGTGGATCGCCACGCGCCCGCCCTCCGCCTCCCCGAACGCCACGATCGCCGAGCGGCCGACCAGGTGATGCTTGATGATCCAGTAGAGCGAGCCCTGACCCGTCACCTCCTCGTGCCGCTTGGGCAGGTAGCGGGTGGTCAGGTGCAGCGGCCCCGCCTCGGCGCGCGCGCGCAGGCGCTCGGCGAGGTGCTCGACGCTGGCGGCGCCGAACGCGAACTTTGTCAGGTGAAGGGGCATGGGGCCCGATCTGGGGCGCGCGGCGGCCGCGTCAACCGCTCAGCCCCCACCAGCTCGCCAGGCCCAGGAAGGAGAAGAATCCCATCACATCGGTCATGGTGGTGACGAACACCGCCGACGACACGGCGGGATCGACATTCGCCTTGTCGAGCGTGACCGGCACCAGCACGCCGACCAGCCCCGCGACCAGGCTGTTGAGCACCATGGCCAGCGCGAACACCAGCGACAGCTGCGGGTTGTGGAAGAACAGGTAACTGCCCAGCGCGCCCACCACGCCCAGCGCCGCCCCATTGGCGAGCGCGATGCGGAACTCGCGCAGCAGCATCCACATCGTGTTGGAACTGGTCAGCTGATTGGTGGCGATCGCGCGCACCACCACCGCCAGCGTCTGCGTCCCCGCGTTGCCGCCCAGCGCGGAAACGATCGGCATCAGCGCGGCGAGCAGCGCGAAGCGCGCGATCTCCCCCTGGAACAGCCCCACCACCGACGCGGACAGCATCGTCGCGCCCAGGTTGACGATCAGCCAGGCGACGCGCGTGCGAACGGTGAAGCGGATCGGCTCGTTGATGTCGCCATCGCCCGCTTGGGCGAGGCGCAGCGTGTCCTCGCCCGCCTCCGCCTGGATGATGTGCACGATGTCATCGACGGTGATCATGCCGACCAGCCGTCCGGCGCCATCGACCACCGCGGCCGAGATCAGCGCGTATTTCTGGAAGCGGAGCGCGACCTCTTCCTGATCCATATCGACCGGGATCAGCGTCTGCTCGCGCTGCATCACGTCGGCGATCGCGATCGACCGCGGGGTGCGCAGCATCCAGGAGAGCGCGCAGGTGCCGACCGGATGGTGGCGGCCATCGACGACGAAGATTTCCCAGAAATCGGTGGTGAGGTCGTCCGACTTGCGCAGGTAATCGATCGCGTCGCCGACCGTCCAATGCTCGGGCACCGCGACCAGGTCGCGCTGCATCAGCCGGCCGGCGGACTCCTCCGGGTAGGACAGCGCCTCCTCGATCGCGGCGCGGTCGTCCGGCGCCAGCGCGCGCAGCACCTCGCGCTGGTCGGCCGGTTCCATGTCCTCGATGATCGCGACCGCGTCGTCGGTATCGAGCTCGGACGCGATGTCGGCCACCTGGGTGGCGGAGAGTTCGTCGATCAAGTCCTCGCGGACGTAATCGTTCATCTCCGCGAACACGTCGGCGTCGAGCAGGTCGGCGAGCGCGCCCGCCAGCGCGTCGCGCTCGTCGGCGGGGGGCAGCTCGAACAGGTCGGCGATGTCGGCGGGGTGCAGCGGGGCGACCAGCGCGCGCGCGCCCTCCGCGTCGCCCGCGTCCACCGCGTCGAGCACCGCGCTGACGAAGGCGGGCTTCAGCCGGTCGTCCTCGTCCAGCTGATCGGGGGCGCCCGTGCCCGCAAGGGTCCCGGCGGGGGCCAGCTCGACTTCGCTCATCGCTGCCCTCCTGGTCCTGCGCGGAGGCGCCGTAGCGTGGCACGGCGGCATTTGCCAGCCGGCACGGCCGCGACTAGGGCCGCGCCAGATCGATCAAAGGACTTTGTATCATGGCCGACTTCCAGACGCTGACCCTGACGCTCGAGGGTGGCGACGTCGTCATCAAGCTGCGTCCCGACCTGGCGCCGCAGCACGTCCAGCGCATCGCCGAGCTGGCGAACGAGGGCTTCTACAACGGCGTGCCGTTCCACCGCGTGATCCCCGGCTTCATGGCGCAGACCGGCGACGGCCAGCATGGCAACGGCACCGGCGGCTCGAGCAAGCCCGACCTGCCCCAGGAGTTCAACGCGGAGCCGCACGTGCGCGGCATCGCCTCCATGGCGCGGACCAGCAATCCGAACTCGGCCAACTCGCAATTCTTCATCTGCTTCGACGACGCGCGCTTCCTGGACCGGCAGTACACGGTATGGGGCCAGGTGCAGAGTGGCATGGAGCTGATCGACGCGCTGCCGACGGGCGAGCCGCCGCGGGTGCCCGGGCGCATCGTGAAGGCGGTGGCGGCGTAAGCTATTCCCTCTCCCCTTCAGGGGAGAGGCAGGGAGCAGCCGCAGGCTGCGGAAGGGAGAGGGGCTGTGTCGGCGGCAGCACACCGCCCCTCTCCCGACCTCGCTGCGCTCGGCCACCCTCTCCCCTGAAGGGGAGAGGGAA
>CAXTWJ010000401.1:0-2604 GCA_964247925.1 uncultured Sphingomonas sp. | reverse complement strand
CCGCCGCGGCTCTTGCCTGAGCATCTGCGATGACCACCGACTTCGACCTCCCCCTCCCGCAGCTTGACGAACGCGACACCGCCTTCGGGGGCAACGCCGCCCGCGACTCGCGGTCGCCCCGGAGCTCGACCGATCTCGAGCAGATCTACGACGGCCCGGTCACGGGGTCCGCCGTCCTCGGCCGCGCGAAGCTGCCAGTCGGGGAACTGCTGAAGATCGGTCCGGGCGCCGTTCTCGAGCTCGACCGTCGGGTCGGCGAGGCGATCGACGATCCGTCGTGCGAGGCGGGCCGACTGGTCGGCCGCGATCGCAGGGTCGCGCACGGGGGACAGGACCAGCGCGAACTCGTCGCCCATCAACCGCCAGCCGCGCGCGGCGAGCAGGGCCGCCAGCGTCGATTTTCCCGCGCCCGATTCGCCCGTCAGGATCACCGCCCGCCCCTCGCGCTCCACGCCCGCGGCATGGAGCAGCAGGTGCCGGCGCCAGCCCAGCGCCAGCTGCAGGTTCATCGCCATCTCGGCCGCAAGCAGCGCGTGCGCGAGCGGCAAGGGCAGCGCGCCGGGGATCGTCAGGTCGCCCGCGATCGCGACCTGCGGGCGCAGGCGGCGCCGCCAGGGCCGGGGCGCGTCGAGCCGGACGGTGAAGTCGGGCACCGGCGCGGGCGTGGGATGACCGACGTACAGGCTGTGCAGCAACGTGATCGGCGCGCGCCAGTGGCTGCCGATCCGAAAGGTCGCGGGTCCGATCCGCAAATCGATCGCGTGCCTCACGCCGGCTCGATCAGACCGGCCGCGACCAGCTCCAGCAGGCGCTCGTCCAGCGCCCCGTCGTCCAGCTCATACATGGCCGCCAGCCGCCCGCGCAGCTCAACTCCGGTCAGCGCCTCGCCCCCGAGCGCCGCCAGGATCTGCGGCGCCGGCTCGACGAGCAGGTGCGTGATCCCGGACGCCCGATGATAGGCGGCGGTGAAAGGCGGCAGCTCGGCGGTGACCAGCGTGGCCGCCGCCGCCGCGCGATAGCGCGCGGCCACGCCGGTCAGCCGCGCGGCATCTGCAGCGACGCGAAGCAGGTAAAGCCACCCTGCCCGCGCTGCAGCCGGCGGATATAGTTGATGTAAGCCCGGCTCGACTCCGCCGTCGTGCCCGGCAGCTGCCCGCCGGCCAGCGCGCGCTTGACGTCCTCGCCGTGGAACGGGTGCCCCGGCGGCGCGAAGGCGCCCGGCGTGCCGGCCGCCACTGTCTTGCCATCGGCGGCGATATGGCTGCCCGCGCGCGCCTTGTCGGGCACGGGGATGTCGCAGGTCAGGACGGAGCCGATCGTGCTCGCCAGCGCCGGGCGGATCGACACCACCGCGCTCGCGCCCGCAGCGCCCAGCATCAGCACGCGCCGCCGCGTATTACCCCCGCTCTCGCTTCGCTCGTCGCTCATGCCGCGCCCCTTTAGCACCCGAGCCTTTTCACAATCGTGTCACGGGGGCAAGGCGGCTGGCGCGGGCGTGGCGGGCGAGTGTATCGGAGCGGGATGTTCGACCACGATCCTCCCCGCCTCCTGCTCGCGTTGCTGGTGGCCGCCATCGCGGCGGGCGCTGTGTTCGCGATCGGCGGTGATCTCGCCCCCGCGCTGGTGGCGCTGGTCGGCGGGGTCGCGGCGGCGCTGCTCGGCGGTAGCGGGGCTGAGGAGCAGACCGCTCCCGCCCCCGTCCTCCCGCTGGCCGAGCCGCTTCTCGGCCCCGCGCTCGACGCGGTGACGGAGCCGCTGCTGCTGATCGAGGGAAATGGCGTGGCGCTCGCCAATGGCGCCGCGCGCGCGCTGCTGGGTGAGCACATCGTCGGCGAGGACGTGCGCGTCGCCATCCGCCACCCGGCGGCGGCGGAACGGCTGCGACAGCAGGACGGCACCGACGTCGATCGCCCGGTCGAGCTGGTCGGGCTGGGTCCGCTCGACCAGCGGTGGGAGATGCGGGTTGCCCCGCTCGGCCCCGACCGGCGGCTGGTCCAACTGATGGACCAGACCGGCAACTACGCCGCCGAACGAATGCGCGTCGATTTCGTGGCCAACGCCTCCCATGAGCTGCGCACCCCGCTCGCCTCCATCCTCGGCTTTATCGAGACGCTGGAGGAGGCGGGCGACGAGCCCGCGATCCGCGCACGCTTCCTCGCGATCATGGGCGGCGAGGCGCACCGGATGCAGCGGCTGATCGAGGACCTGATCTCCTTGTCGCGGATCGAGGCGGAGAAGTACCGCCTGCCGTCGGCCGCGGTTGATCTGGCCGAACTGGTCGGGGAAGTGTGCGAGGAACTGGAGCCGGTCAGCGAGGCGGGCGGCCACGCGCTGCTGGTCACCGCCGACCCCGTGCCCGCCGTCGGTGGCGACCGCGCGCAGCTGAGCCAGGCGCTGCACAACCTGGTCGGCAACGCGATGAAATATGGCCGCCCGGGCACGCCCGTACGCATCACCCTGGGGCATGACGGGCCGGGCATGATCCGGCTGGTGGTGGCCGACGAAGGCGAGGGCATCGCGCCCGAGCACATCCCGCGCCTGACCGAACGTTTCTACCGCGGCGATGCGGGGCGCAGCCGCACGCTGGGCGGCACCGGGCTGGGG
>CAXTWJ010000400.1:0-2614 GCA_964247925.1 uncultured Sphingomonas sp. | reverse complement strand
ACCCAGGCGTTGAACGGCGACAGCGTCGGGCCGGTGTTGCGCGTGAAGGGCAGCAGCGTGTTCGTGATCCAGTCCTCGGTTCCACAAACGGCGCCGGCGAGCACGCGACCCTGCCCGTCCATCATCTTGGTCGCGGAATAGGCGACCACGTCCGCGCCCCATTCCATCGGGCGCTGCAGCGCGGGGGTGGCGAAGGCGTTGTCGACGACGGTGGTAATGCCGCGCTCGCGCGCCAGCCCGCAAACGGCGGCGAGGTCCACGATGTCCATCGTCGGGTTGGCGGGCGTCTCGAAGAAGAAGACCCTGGTCTCCGGCCGGACCGCGTCGGCGAAGGCCTGCGGGTCGCGCGCGTCCACGATCGTGGTGGCGATGCCGAACTTCGGCAACAGCGTATCCGTCAGCCAGCGGCACGAGCCGAACGCGGCGCGGCCGCCGACCAGATGGTCGCCCGCCTCCAGCTGGCAGAGCAAGGCCGCGGTCATCGCGGCCATGCCCGTGGCGGTGGTGCGGCACGCCTGCGCGCCCTCCATCAGCGCGATGCGCTGTTCCAGCATCTCGACCGTCGGGTTCTGCAGGCGCGAATAGGTCATCCCCGCCTGCTCGCCCGCGAAGCGCGCGGCGGCATCGCCCGCCTTGTCGTAGCAATAGCCCGACGTCAGGAAGAGCGCCTCGGACGTCTCACCCCATTCCGACCGCGCGGTGCCGCCGCGAATGGCGCGGGTGGCGGGGCGCCAACCGTCGGTGATCTTGCGATCCTGGCCCGTGTGGCGCTTCATGGGGACGCCTTTGCCGTGTGCACTCCGGGAGGGCAAGCGCTCGTCACCCCGTCCCCTTCGACGCCGTCTGCGGCGTCGCTCAGGACAGGCTTGAGCCGGGGTCCATCGTCGTACACACCTGGGCGACGGTAGGAGCGCACCACGTTGGATGCCGGCTCAAGGCCGGCATGACGGAAGGGGCAAGCATGAGCGTCGAACTGAAAGCAGGTCGCGGCCCCCTGCCCGTCGCGCTGCTGATCGGCGTCGCGGCGGAGCTGCTGTTCTGCTGGCACCTCGCGACGCCGCACAAGCTGATGTTCGACGAAGTGCATTACGTTCCCGCCGCCCGCGCGCTGTGGGCGCTGAGCGACCCGCGCAACGTCGAGCACCCGCTGCTCGGCAAGGCGCTGATCGGGCTGGGGATGCGGCTGTTCGGGGACACGCCGCTGGGCTGGCGCGCCATGTCCACGGTCGCGGGGACGGCGACCGTGCTGGGGCTGTTCGCGTGCGCGTGGCTGTTGTTCGGGCGGGTGCGGCCGGCGGTGATGGCGAGCGTGTTCGCGTGTCTGAACTTCACGCTGTTCATCCAGGCGCGGATCGCGATGCTGGACGGGTTCATGGCGGCGATGGTGGTGCTCGCGCTGGCGGCGATGCTGTGGTCGATGCGCGGGACGGGCGCGGCGGTGTGGCGGCGCTGGCTGCTCGGCGCCGTGCTGCTCGGGCTGGCGGCGGGGGTGAAGTGGGTGGCGGTGCCGTATGTCGCGCTGGCGGGCACCGGCTATGTCGTCGCGCGGACGCCGGAGCGCTGGCCGGGACTCTCGCCGGCACGGGCGCTCGCCACGCTGGGGCTGGCGAGCGGCACGGCCTACCTGCTGACGTTCGCGCCCGCTTTTTTCTACGCCGACCAGCCGATGACGCTGGCGCGGCTGCTGCCGTTCCAAGCGGAGATGTATCGCGAACAGACGCAGGTGCTGCCCGCCCACACCTATCAGTCCGCCTGGTGGAGCTGGCCACTGGTGATCCGGCCGATCTGGTATCTGTACGAGCCCGTCGATGGCGCGTGGCGCGGCGTCCTGATGCTGGGCAACCCGGCGGTGATGTGGGGCGGGCTGCTCGCGGTGGCGACGTGCCTGTGGGCCTGGGCGCGCGAGCGATCCGTCGCCCTGGGTGGAGTCGCGGCACTGTGGCTTTGTGGCTGGGGCATGTGGGCGCTGATCCCCAAGAGCCTGGGGTTCTTCTATTATTACTACCTGCCCAGCCTGTGGCTGCCGCTGGCGATCGCGGCGGCGTTCCACCGGTTCGCGCGAGGGCGGTGGCGGTATTGGGACGAGGCGGCGCTGGCGCTGGCGGGCGGGCTGTTCGTGTATTTCTGGCCCATCCTGTCGGCGCAGGCGCTGCCCGGGCCGGGGGCGTTCCGGCACTGGATGTGGTTTGGCAGCTGGCCGTGAGCGCGGCTAGCCGGCGGTCAGCGCGGCCAGCACCGCGTCGCCCATGCCGCGCGTGGAGAGCGCGCCGCCCAGGTCGGTCGTGCGCGCGCCGCCCCGGATCGCGGCCGCGACCGCCGCCTCGATCCGATCGGCGGGCTCGGGCAGGCGCAGCGAGTGGCGCAGCATCAGCGCGGCGGACAGGATGGCGGCGCACGGGTTCGCCCGGCCCTGACCGGCGATGTCGGGCGCGGAACCGTGGATCGGCTCGAACAGGCCCTTGCCGTCCTCGTCCAGCGACGCCGAGGGCAGCATCCCGATCGAGCCCGCGCACATCGACGCCTGGTCGGACAGGATGTCCCCGAACAGATTGCCGGTCACGATCACGTCGAACTGGCCGGGGTCGCGCACCAGCTGCATCGCGGCGTTGTCGAC
>CAXTWJ010000399.1:0-2618 GCA_964247925.1 uncultured Sphingomonas sp. | reverse complement strand
TTCGAGATCTGCGCGCGCGGCGCGATGCGCGAGGCGGCGCAGAAGGCGGGCATCAAGCTGCTGGAGCCGATCATGAAGGTCGAGGTCGTGACCCCGGAGGATTATCTGGGCGACGTCATCGGCGACATGAACAGCCGTCGCGGCCAGATCCAGGGCACCGACACGCGCGGCAACGCGCAGACGGTGGAGGCGATGGTGCCGCTGGCGAATATGTTCGGCTATGTGAACGCGCTCCGCTCGTTCACCCAGGGGCGCGCGCAATATTCGATGCAGTTCTCGCATTATGACGAGGTGCCGGCGAACGTCGCGGACGAGGTGAAGGCCAAGCTCGCGTAAGCGCACGGTGGTTAGCGCGAGCTAACCACCGAGACGCTGCGAGCCGGCCGGCGGGTCGCGCCAGCGAACCCGTCCGACGACGCGGCTTTGCCGCGGCGGGCTCAATGCGGTGCGAGAAGTCTCCTCCTACACCCCCCTTTGTGACCTTTGGCCATGACCGACCCGCGAACCGACGATCGGCGACCTTGGCCGTGAGCGGCGCTGTAGGACAGCCCGAAACGCGGCGACCTATTCCCGCCCCGCCAGCAACATCTCGCGCGCCAACCCCCGCGCGCGCTCCCGTGGCACGCCCAGCGCGCGTGCCAGCGGGCCACCGAGCAGCGCGTCGCCGAGCGCCATCAGGACCAGCGTCAGCGTCTCGTCCTCGATCGGCTTCGCGTCGCGGTGATCGGCCGCCAGTTCGTCGACGAGGTCGTGGATCGCGGTCAGGATCGGATCGAGCGCGTCCTCGTTGCCCGACAGGATCATCCAGCTCGCCAGCGCGCCCGCCCCGTCGGCGTCGAAGGCGTCGAAGACCAGATCGACGACCTCGCCCGGATTGGGGTCGGGCGCTGCGCGCTGGCGCAGCACCGCCTCGCGGATGGTGGAGGTGATGAAGCCCGCCATGCGCGCGATCAGCGCCTGTTGCAGGCCATAGGCGCTGCCGAAATGGTGGAGGAGGTTGGCGTGGGTCCGGCCGATGCGCGACGCGACCGCCTTCAGCGTCACTGCTTGGGGTCCGCTTTCCACCAGTAGCGTCTGCGCGGCGTCGAGCGCGGCGTCGCGGGACTCTTCGGGCGACCAGCGGCGGCGCAAGGGGGTGACGGGCATCGAGGCGTTGTTGGGCAGAAGCGACGCGGAGGCAACAGGTGAGTAGAAACAGGTAAGAAGACCCTCACCCAACCCTCTCCCGCAAGCGGGAGAGGGCTTAACGAAGCGATGCGCTTGATCCCTCTCCGCTCGCGGGAGAGGAGGAGCCCGCCGCGCAGCGGTGGGAGGTGAGGGTCTTCTTCTTCCTACAGCGCCAGCTCGTAGGTAAGGCAGTCCACCTCCTCGCCGCGCGCGAGGCAGGGCAGGCGTCCCTGGCCGGTGCGCTGGAAGCCGAGCTTGCGCAGCACCTGCCCCGATGCGGGATTATCGACCATGTGCCGGCCGAACAGCCGCGACAGGCCGAGCGCGTGGCGCGCCATGCCCAGTACCGCGCGGCCGGCTTCGGTGGCATAGCCCCGGCCCCAGGCGGCGGGGGTGAGCCAGTAGCCGATCTCCAGCTGCCCGTCGTCGCCGTGCAGGCCGATGCCGCCGACCAGCTCGGGCGCGGGTCCGCGATCATGCGCGAGGATCAACATGAGGTGATTGCCTGGCGCGGCCTCCATGCCCAGCCAATATTCGGCATCGGCCACCGTATAGGGCCAAGGCACGCGCGAGGTCTTCATCACCACCGCCTCGTGCGCGATCGCGGCCGCGAGCGCGGGCGCGTCCTCCGGCCAGCCGGGGCGCAGCGTCAGTCTTTGGGTCCGGGCGAACATGGCCTTGCTCCTCGCGCGGCCGCCCCAAGCACGTCACCGTGACGTGCCCGCGACAGCTCAGGGGGAGGGAGCAAAGAAAAAGGGAGCCGGGGCGGACCCGTCTCCCTTGTGTGGCTGGTCCGATGTGGACCCGGGTCGCCCTGGTGGACGACCCGTGCGATCGTCCGGTTATTCGGCGGCAATCGCCATGTCGGTCGGCATCGCGACGTCATTGGCCACGACCGAACAGAACTTTCGGCCGAGCTTGCCCTGCGCAAACGCGACGCGGCCGTCAATCAGCGCGAACAGCGTATGGTCCTTGCCGATGCCGACGTTGCGGCCCGGGTAGAACTTGGTCCCGCGCTGGCGGACAAGAATGTTACCGGCGACGCACTCCTGCCCGCCGAACTTCTTCACGCCGAGGCGACGACCGGCCGAATCGCGACCGTTGCGCGACGAACCGCCTGCTTTCTTATGTGCCATGTCGAATAAGCTCCTGTGCGCTTCGCGTTCAGCCGACCGACACGATCTTCAGGATCGTGTGCTGCTGGCGGTGGCCGTTGCGGCGGCGATAGTTGTGACGACGACGCTTCTTGAAGACGATGACCTTCTCGCCCTTCGCCTGCGCGACGATCTCGGCGGCGACAGTGAGGCCGGCCGCATCGCGCAGATCCGATCCCTCGCCCGCGAGCAGCACGTCGCCCAGCGTGATCGACGCGCCGGCCTCGCCGTCCATGCGGTCCACGACGATCTTGTCTCCGGCGGCGACGCGATACTGCTTGCCGCCCGTGCGCACGA
>CAXTWJ010000398.1:0-2628 GCA_964247925.1 uncultured Sphingomonas sp. | reverse complement strand
CGTAGTTCGCCTGACCGGGGTTGCCGGTCGCGCCCACCACCGACGTGATCGAGATCACCCGCCCGAACCGCGCCTTCATCATCGGCCTGGCCGCCGCGCGGATCAGCCGGAACGCCGCTTCCAGGTTGACGCGGATCACCTGGTCCCACTCCTCGTCCTTCATGCGCATGGCGAGGTTGTCCCGCGTCACCCCGGCGTTGTTGACCAGGATGTCGAGTTGGCCCAGCGCCGCCACGGCCTGTGGCACGAGCGCGTCCACCGCCTGTGAATCCGACAAATCGCAGGGCAGCGCGATATGGTCGCCGCCGAGCTGCGCGCGAAAGGCGTCGAGCTTGTCCGCGTTCGAGCCCGACACCGCCAGCCGCGCGCCCTGCCCCGCCAGCGCGCGCGCGATGGCCGAGCCGATCCCGCCGCTCGCGCCGGTGACGAGGGCGGTCATGCCGGAAAGGTCGAACATCGATGCTACTCCTGACGCGGCTTGAGGCCGATCTGACGGCGATCGGTGTCGTAGAGCACCGACCAACGAAAATACGGGGCAAAGCCGAGCGACAGCCGCGGGTCGCCCGCGCCCTGAGCGTACAGGAGCCCGGTGGCCTGGTCGCGGCGACCGATCGTGACCGCCATGGCCTGCCGCTCCGCGCCGATGCCGACCGTGATGCTGGCCGGCGTGCCGTTCGGCCACGGCCGGAACGGCGTCGCGCGGATGACGCGAAGCCCGGCCGCCCCGCTGTCGAAGAACGCACGTGCGCAGATCGCCTCCGGCCCGACCAGGCAGCCCGGCGTCGTCCCCTGCGCGTCGATGCCGACGCGCGCAAAGCCCGCCAGCTCGTCGTCGCCGGGGTTGAGCACGAGGCGCCCCGCCTCGCCCGCCGTACGCGGCAACTCCACGATCCAGCGGCGGATGCCGAGCTGCGCGAAGGGGTTGTCGATCGGATCGTGCTGCGGCCGGATGCCGAGGATCGCGGCGAAGCCCTGGCCGGCGATGCCGTCGCCCTGGATGCCGTAGCTCGACAGGTCGGCATGGGCGACCGGACAGTCCGGGTGCCCGGCCACGCAGCCGACCGCGCCGATGCGCATCACTCGCATGGTGCCCGCGACCGCGCCGAAGCCGACCGGCACGTCGATGGCCTCGCCCTCCAAGCCGGTGCCCGCGCCGTAGCTGTAGGCCACCTTGGAGCCATGCGCCGCCTTGCCGGCCACGCCGAGACCGCGCGGCAGCACGCGCAGGCCGGTCGAGCCGGTGTCGATCCCGACCTCCACCGCTTGGCCGTCGATCGTGACCGTCGTCGCGAACCGCCGGTCGCCATTGGGCAGATCGACCTCGCGCACCGGCAGCTCGGCGCGCTGGGCCAGGGCGGGCGCGGGCAGCAGCGCGAGCGCGAGCAGGACCGCGCGGCTCACAGCGTCTTGCCCACCGCTTCGACGTCGGCCATCGACACGACGCTGGTCGCGGTCACGTCCGGGGCGATGCGCTTGACCATGGGGGTGAGCACCTTGCCGCCAAACTCGACGAACTCGGTCACGCCCGCCGCGACCATCGCCAGCACCGACTCGCGCCAGCGGACCATGCCGGTGACCTGCTGGACCAGCGCGACCCTGATCTCGCCGACGGTCGCGATCGGGGCGGCATCGACGTTGCAATAGACCGGCACCAAGGGCGCGCACAGGTCGGCGTCGAGCAGCGCGTTCTCCATCACCTCCGCGGCGGGCTGCATCAGCGGGCAATGGAACGGCGCGGACACGGGCAGCAGCACCGCGCGTTTCGCGCCCAATTCCTTGGCCAGCGCGACCGCGCGCTCCACGGCGGCGCGGTGGCCGGAGATCACGACCTGGGACGGGTCATTGTCGTTGGCGACCGTGCAGGTCAGCTCCGCCCCACCCTCGGCCAGGATCGCGTCGGCGGCCGCGCCCGCGATCACGCCGGCGAGCTCCACATCCGCGCCCAGCAGCGCCGCCATCGTCCCCTGCCCGACCGGCACCGCCTCCTGCATGGCTTGGCCGCGCGTGCGCAGCAGCCGCGCGGTGGTGGCCAGGTCGAGCGCGTCGGCGGCGCACAGCGCGGTGTACTCGCCCAGCGAATGGCCCGCGACATAGTCGGCCTTGTCCGCCAGCCTGATCCCGCCCTCGCCCGTCAGCACGCGCAGGGTCGCGATCGCGTTGGCCATGATCGCGGGCTGCGCGTTCTCCGTCAGCGTCAGCTCGTCCGCCGGCCCCTGCGCCATCAGTCGCGACAGGCTCTCGCCCAAGGCGTCGTCGACCTCCTCGAACACCGCGCGCGCGTGGGCGCTGGCGGCGGCGAGATCCTGCCCCATCCCGACCGCCTGGCTGCCCTGGCCCGGGAAGATGAATGCGCGCATCGGGCGTCCTCTCCTGTTCTTGCGCTGCCGCCGTTACGAGCATGGGACGGCCCGCCGCAAGAGTTGCGGTTCGCGCGCGATCCGGCTATGGGCGGCGCCAGCGGGCGGAGGCGCGAGCCTTTTCGCCCGCTTCGCATTGAACGACAGCCGGAGGGGCATGGCATGGGGCCGTGCCAGCGATCGGCAGGAGAACGAGACACATGGCTCAGTACGAGCACGTGTTCCTTGCGCGCCAGGATCTGGCACAGGCGCAGGTGGACGCGCTGGCGGA
>CAXTWJ010000397.1:0-2635 GCA_964247925.1 uncultured Sphingomonas sp. | reverse complement strand
CCGGGTGCCCGCATCTCCCCTGTTCCATCGCCGCCGGCTGCTGCTGCCGCTGCTGTGCGCGCTGGCGACGGGCAGCGCGGTGGCGGGCTTCGCGGGCGCGACGCTGCTGTTCGGGGCGGCGCATCGGTATCAGGGCTGGCGCGGGGTGGCGGCGACGACGGTCGCGGGCGCGGCCCTGTGCGCGGGCTATCTGGCGACGGGCAGCCTGCTGGCGGTGATGGCGTTCCATGCGATCGGCGATCTGGGCCACCTTGTCGTGCGTCCGGCGGTTCGGGGCTGGATCGAACGGCGGCGTTCGGCCTAGGCTGTCACCGCCATCTCGGGGGATCACCATGCGTCGCCTGCTTCTCGCCGCCTTTTTCGCCGCGACCGCTCCAGCGCTCGGGTCCGCCCAGACCGCGCCAGCCGCCGCGACGGCGCCGTCGCCCTTCATCGATCAGGAAGTGATGGTCCCCATGCGCGACGGCGCGCGGCTGCAGACGGTGATCATGCGGCCCAAGGACAAGGGGGGACCATTGCCGATACTGCTGCAGCGAACGCCCTATGGCGTGCCGACCGAGGCGCTGCCCGCCAGCTTCGCCGAGCGGTATCGGAGCCTGGTCGCCGATGGCTACATCCTGGTGTTCCAGTCGATGCGCGGGCGTTTCAAGTCGGACGGCACCTTCACGCTCTCGACCGCGGTGCATCCGGGTGACCCGAAGGCGACGGACGAGTCCACCGACGCGTACGACACGATCGACTGGCTGGTGAAGAACGTGCCGGGCAACAACGGCCGGGTCGGGATGTGGGGTGTGTCCTACCCCGGCTTCGCCGCCGCGATCGCGCTGGTCCACCCGCACCCGGCGTTGAAGGCGGTGAGCCCGCAGGCGGCGTGGATCGATTACTGGCAGTCGGACGACCTGCATCGCAACGGCGCGCTGCGGCTGACCTATGCGACCGACTGGCTCAGCATGATCCAGCTCGACAAGACGAAAGACACCGACTTCCAATACCCTGTCACCGATACCTACGACTTCTTCCTGCGCGAGGGCTCGGCGGAGGCGGTGGACCGCGATTATCTGCACGGCCGCGTGCCGATGTTCTCGGCGCTGCTCGACCATCCGAATCACGACCGGTTCTACACCGACCAGCGCTGGTCGGATGCACTCGGGCGCACGACGGTGCCGACGCTGAACGTCGCGGGCTTCTGGGATCAAGAGGATCCCTGGGGCTCGTGGCGCATCTACGAGAAGCAGGCGGCGAACGACCCTCATCACCTGGCGCAGATGGTCGCGGGGCCGTGGAACCACGGCCAGTGGCAGGGGACGGGCGACCATATCGCAAGCGGCCGCATTCCGATCCCGCAGCCCAGCGGCGACCAGTTCCGTGATGAAATCCAGGCACCGTTTTTCCGCTACTGGCTGCACGGCACCGGGCCGAGGCCCGACTGGCGCGTCAAGATGTTCCAATCGGGCGCCAACGTCTGGAAGACCTATGCGACCTGGCCCCCCGCGGGCGCGACGCCGACCGCCCTGTACCTGCGCGCCGACGGCTCGCTGACGTTCGACGCGCCAGCGGCCGGCGAGGCATGTCGCGCCTACACCTCCGATCCCGCCAACCCCGTCCCGTATCGCGCGCGCCCCATGTCCGGCACGTATCTGTCGCCCGACTGGCGCAGCTGGGAAGCCGACGACCAGCGCTTCGTGGATCACCGGCCCGACGTGCTGACCTATACCTCCGCGCCGCTCGAGCACGACCTGACCGTGACGGGCGCGCTCGCGGCGACGCTGATGGCGTCGACCAGCGGGACGGACGCCGACATGGTGGTCAAGCTGATCGACACGCTGCCCGACGATTACGTCAAGTATGACGGGCAGGCGGGCAAGCCGGGCGATTATGCCCGCCAGCTCAACGGCTATCAGCTGCCGATCGCGATGGAGGTGCGGCGCGGGCGTTTCCTCGCCAGCGACACGGCCCCGCAGGCGCTGACGCCGGGCAAGGTGGTCGCCTGGGACGTGCCGCTGCGCGACCATGATCATGTGTTCCGGGCAGGGCACCGGATCATGGTGCAGGTGCAGTCGAGCTGGTTCCCGATGATCGACCGCAACCCGCAGACCTTCGTGCCAAACATCGCGCGCGCGACGCCGGGAGATTACGTCAAGGCCGCGCAGCGGGTGTGCGCGGGGTCCAAGGTGATGCTGCCGGTGATGCGGTAGCGCGGGGAACCGACCCCTTCCCATGCCGGCCTCGATCGGCTAGAGCCGATGGGCTGACGTCGCGTGCGACGGATATAAGGCCGCTTCGGCTGGCCCCCTTGTCCTTTTCTAGCCTTGTCGAAGCCGGGATGGCCATATCGGTTCATGCCCGTCACCCCCGGACAAGGATGTCCATCATGATCACCGGTACCGTCAAGTTCTTCAACGCCGACAAGGGATTCGGCTTCATCGAGCCCGAGACGGGCGGCGGTGACGCCTTTGTGCACATCTCCGCGGTCGAGCGCGCGGGCATGCAGACGCTGAACAAGGACCAGCGCGTGTCCTATGAGCTGGAGACCGATCGCCGCGGCAAGACGTCGGCCGTGAACCTGCAGGCCGCCTGACGGCCGGGGGGGGGGGGGGGGGGGGGGGGGGGGGGGGGGGGGGGGGGGGGGGGGGGG
>CAXTWJ010000396.1:0-2660 GCA_964247925.1 uncultured Sphingomonas sp. | reverse complement strand
CCCCCCGCCCGCCGCGGCGAAGCCGCCGCGGGCGCGGTGGTGCGGGGGGGCGGGCGCTTCGTCGAAGTCGAGCACGGGGGCGAAGCAGACGTCGTGGCCCGCGAACGTCGCGACCCACTCGTCGCGCGTCCGGGCGGCGAAGCGACGCTCCAGCTCCGCCGTGCGCGCGGGCCAGGCGCGCGAATCCATCTGCTCGTCCCACGCCGGCCCGTCGAGGCCCATGACCGCGCGCAGGCGTGCGTAGAATTGCGGCTCGATCGCGCCGAGCGAGATCCATTTGCCGTCCGCGCACGCGAAGGTGTCGTAAAAGGGCGCGCCCGTATCGAGCAGGTTGGTGCCACGCGCGTCCTGCCAGCGGCCCATCGCGCGGAAACCCCACACCATGCTCGTCAGCAGTGCCGCGCCCTCCGTCATCGCCGCATCGACCACCTGCCCCTCGCCGGTCGCGCGCGCGTGGAGCAGCGCGGCCAGCATCCCGAAGGCGAGCAGCATCCCGCCACCGCCGAAATCCGCGACGGTGTTGATCGGCGGCGTCGGCTTTTCGCCAACGCGGCCGAACGCGTGGAGCGCGCCGGACAGCGCGAGATAGTTGATGTCGTGCCCCGGCTCGGCCGCCATGGGGCCGGTCTGGCCCCAGCCGGTCATGCGGCCATAGATCAGGCGCGGGTTGTCGGCGAGCAGCACCTCGGGGCCCAGTCCCAGCCGCTCGGCGACGCCCGGGCGATACCCCTCGATCAGGCCGTCGCTGTCGCGAACGATGCGCCTGACGGCCGCGACCGCGTCGGGCCGCTTGAGGTCGAGCGCGATGGAACGCCGCGAGCGGAGCAGGGGGTCGCGCGCATCGTCGGGAAAGCCGATGCGGGGGCCACGGTCGATGCGGATCACGTCCGCGCCGTGGTCGGCGAGCATCATGCCCGCGAACGGCCCGGGGCCGATGCCGGCGAGCTCGACGACCCGGACGCCGGTGAGGGGTGGCCGGCTCATCGCGGCAGGTCCGGCGCCGCGCGGCCCAGCGCCAGGTCGGCGTCCGAAAAGCGGATGGGGGTGCGCAGGCCCGGCAGGGTGCTGCCGTCGTCGCGCGCGACCTCGATCCGCATCCCCCGCGCGACGACCTGCGGGTCGGCGAAGGCCTGCTCGACCGTGTTGATCGGCCCCGCGGGCACGCCCGCGCCCTCCAGCGCGTGCAGCAGCTCGTCCTTGTGTCGCAGGCGGGTCAGCGCCTCGATGCCCGCGAACAGCGCGCGCTGATGCTCCAACCGCCCGGCGTTGGTCGCCCATTCGGGCCGGTCCTCCAGCCCGACGACCGCGCGGAAGCGACCGAACTGCGCGTCGTTGCCGACCGCCAGGATGAACCAGCCGTCCGCGCATGGGAAGACGGCATAGGGCGACACGTTCATGTGCGCGTTGCCGACGCGCGGCGGCGTCTCGCCGCTCACGAAATAGTTCATCGCCTGATTGGCGAGCACGCCCGTCATGGTGTCGAGCAGCGCCATGTCGATCCGCTGCCCGCGCCCGGTGCGCTCGCGCATCGCCAGCGCCGCCTGGATCGCGATCACCGAGTAGAGCCCGGTCATGATGTCGGCGAAGGCGACGCCGATCTTCTGCGGCTGGCCATCCGGCTCGCCGGTCAGGTCCATGATCCCGCTCATGCCCTGCACGATGTAATCATAGCCGGCGCGGCGGGCATAGGGACCGTCCTGCCCGAAGCCGGTGATCGAGCAATAGATCAGGCGCGGGTTGAGCGCCGACAGGGACGCATGGTCGAGTCCGTATTTCGTCAGCCCGCCGACCTTGAAGTTCTCGATCACCACGTCGGCGTCCGCGACCAGGTCACGCACGGCCTGCTGCCCCGCCGCCGTGGTGAAATCGGCGACCACCGACCGCTTGCCGCGGTTGCAGGCATGGTAATAGCCCGCGGTCTCGCCCCCGTCCGGGTCGGGAATGAAGGGCGGTCCCCAGGTCCGCGTGTCGTCGCCGCCCGGCGCCTCCACCTTGATCACGTCCGCGCCCAGGTCCGCCAGCACCTGCCCGGCCCACGGCCCGGCGAGGATGCGCGCGAGTTCCACCACCTTGAGGCCGGCGAGGGGAGTGTTGGCGTTCACGACGCCCGCCTACCGCGCTTCGCCACGTCGCGCGACAGGTTGCGACGCTTTCGCGGCCCGCCCGCAACATCGGGGTGCGGTGACGCGGCTATCGCGTCTTCTGCCCGCAGGGGCGAGCAAGGAGATTGGGCATGAGGACGGGTGTGAAGCTGGCTGGCGTCGCCGCCGCGAGCGTGCTGGCGACGCTGGCCGCGGGCGCGATCGCGATGACGGCGATGGGCTCGTTGGATGATCGGGGATTGGGCCATTTCGGCCGCGCCGACACGAACAACGACGGCGTCGTCACACAGGCGGAGTGGCTGGCGGCGGCAACGCAGCGCTTCCAGCAGCTGGACGCCAACAAGGACGGCAAGCTCGCCGCGACGGAGCTGCCGCGTGGCTGACCGGGTCACGGCCATCACGGTCGTGACCATGACGGCGACCGTGACGATGACGGCCCCGCCGCGGTGGCGGGGGCCGCCGCAGCGCCCGTCATGAACCAGCCGGCCACCCCTGCGAGGTAGCGGCGCGGGGGGGGGGGGGGGGGGGGGGGGGGGGGGGGGGGGGGGGGGGGGGGGG
>CAXTWJ010000395.1:0-2688 GCA_964247925.1 uncultured Sphingomonas sp. | reverse complement strand
GCCCCTCCTCTTGGCTGGGTACTAACGGTGGTGGGATCACGCCGCCATCGTGAACGGTTCCAGCCCGGCGAGCCGCGTGCGGACCGCCGGCACCGGCAGCTTGCGCGGGGCAAGGCCCGTCACCGCCGCCGCGATCGCCGCGATGTGGGCGGGCGTCGAGCCGCAGCAGCCGCCCAGCACGTTGACCTGCCCCGCGCGCGCCCACTCGCCGACCAGTCCCGCCGTGGTCGCGGGCAGCTCGTCATACTCGCCCAGCTCGTTGGGCAGGCCGGCATTGGGATAGACCATGATCAGCGTGTCGCAGAGCTCGCTGAGCGTCTTGACGTGCGGGCGCAGCTGTTCCGCCCCGAACGAGCAGTTGAGCCCGATCGTCAGCGGCCGCGCGTGGCGGACCGCGTGCCAGAACGCCTCCACCGTATGCCCGGACAGGTTGCGGCCCGATAGGTCCGTCAGCGTCATCGACAGCATGATCGGCAGGTCGCGCCCGAGTGCCTCGCCCGCCTCGATCGCCGCCATCACCCCCGCCTTGGCGTTGAGCGTGTCGAACACCGTCTCGATCAGGATGAAGTCCACGCCGCCCTCGACCAGCGCGTCGATCTGCTCGCGATAGACGGCCTTCAGGTGATCGAAGTCGATCTCGCGATAGCCGGGGTCGTTGACGTCGGGGGACAGCGACAGCGTCTTGTTGGTCGGCCCGATCGCGCCGGCGACGAAGCGCGGCCGGCCGTCCTTGCCCGCGAACTCGTCCGCCACCCGCCGCGCCAGCCGCGCGGATTCGAGATTGATCTCGCGCACCAGATGCTCGGCGCCGTAATCGGCCTGGCTGATCCGGTTGGCGGAGAAGGTGTTGGTCTCCGCGATGTCCGCGCCCGCCGCGAAATAGGCCCGGTGGATCGACTCGGGCACGTGCCGCGCCGTCAGCGCCAGGATGTCGTTGTTGCCCTTCTGGTCATGGCCGAGCCCCAGCGTGCCGGCATAGTCGGCCTCCGACAGTTTCCAGTTCTGGATCTCCGTCCCGAACGCGCCATCGACGATCAGGATGCGCTCCGCCGCCTGCGCGTTGAACTGCTCACGCGGGCTCACGCCGCCGCCTCCTGCGCGCGGGCCTGGGGACGCAGGCCCAGCAGGTGGCAGATCGCATAGGCCAGCTCGGCGCGATTGAGCGTGTAGAAGTGCAGCTGTCGCACCCCGCCCGCATACAGCTTGCGGCACAGCTCGGCCGCGACCGTCGCCGCGACCAGCTGGCGTGCGGCGGGGCGATCGTCCAGTCCCTCGAACAGCCGGCCCATCCAGGCCGGTACGGCGGTGCCGCACATCGCGCTCATCCGCTGCACGCTGGCGACGTTCATCACCGGCATGATCCCCGGCACGATTTCCGCCGTGATCCCCGCCGCCGCGACCGCGTCGCGGTAGCGGAAGAAGGTCTCCGGCTCGAAGAAGAACTGCGTGATCGCCCGGGTCGCGCCCGCGTCGAGCTTGCGCTTCAGATTGTCGAGGTCGGCCTGCGCGTGCGGCGAATCCGGGTGGGACTCGGGATAGGCCGCGACGGAGATCTCGAACGGGTGCAGCCGGCGCAGTCCCGTCACCAGCGCCGCCGCACTGTCATAGCCGCCCGGATGCGTCGCGAACGGCCCGCCGCTGGGCGAGTCGCCGCGCAGCGCGACGATGTGGCGGACGCCCGCCGCCCAATATTCCCGCGCGACCTGGTCCACCTCGTCGCGGGTCGCCTCGACGCAGGTCAGGTGCGCCGCCGCCGCCAGGCTCGTCTCGCGCTGGATGCGCGCCACCGTCGCGTGGGTGCGCTCGCGCGTCGAGCCGCCCGCGCCATAGGTGACCGACACGAAGTCGGGGCGGAGCGGCTCCAGCGTGCGAACCGCGTCCCACAGCTGCTCGTCCATCTTGTCCGTCTTGGGCGGAAAGAACTCAAACGACACGGCGAGATCGCCGGCGATGTCGGCGTAGAGCGGCGCATCGAGCGCGCGGCGCGCCTCCTCGAGCTGGGTCATGGACACGGTCATGCCGCCCCTACCTTTAACATGAGCACCTCCTGCAATCGCACGCCCTGCCGGCGTCCCAGCCACAGCTTCACCGTCAGCTCGCCGCCCTCCAGCGTCTCCGTCCGTACCCCCTGCAACCCCGCCGCGGCGAACCAGCCCGCGACCTGCTCGTCGGCGAAGCCCAGCCGCGTGTGCGCGTCGCGCGCGCGCAGCTCCTCGCGGTCGTGCGGGGCGAAGTCGGCGATCAGCAGCCGCCCGCCCGGCCCGAGCACGCGCGCGGCCTCCGCGATCGCGCGGTCCGGCTCCGTCGTGAAATGCAGCACATGGTGCAGGATCGCGACGTCGGCGCCGCCGTCGGTCAACGGCAGCTGGTACAGGTCCGCCTGCCTGAGCTCGACGGGTCGCCCCGCCAGCTTGGCGCGCGCCAGCCGCAGCATCTCGGACGAGCGATCGACGCCCAGCGCCGCCTTCGCCCGCGCGCCGAACAGCTCCAGCATCCGCCCGGTGCCCGTGCCGATATCGAGCAGCGTGCCGATCGGCCCGTCGCCCAGGAGGGCGTCCATCGCGGCCTCGACCTGTTCCTCCGCGACGTGGAGCGAGCGGATCGCGTCCCATTCGCGCGCGTGCGCCTCGAACCAGCCCGCCGCCGCCGCCGCGCGCTCGGCGCGCCCCGCCTGCAGCCGCGCGGCGG
>CAXTWJ010000394.1:745-2704 GCA_964247925.1 uncultured Sphingomonas sp. | reverse complement strand
GCCGAAATTGGCGATCTGGTCCTTGATGACCTTGGAGATTTCCGCGGCGCGGATGTCCATGTTCTAGCCTTTCATCGCGCTGGAGAGCGCATTCAGTCGAGTGCGGATGGAGGAGTCGATCATCTGCGAGCCGATGCGGACCACCAGCCCGCCGAGCAGGTCGGGATCGACGGACAGATCGACCGCCACCTCGCGACCCAGCCGCAGGCGCAGCTGCTGCTTCAGCTCGGCCACCTGGTCATCGGAGAGAGGATGCGCGCTGGTGACCTCCGCCGTCGCCTCGCCACGATGGCGCGCGGCGAGCTGGCGAAAGGCGCGGATGATCTTGGGCAGCTCGCCCAGCCGGCGGTTCTCCGCCAGCACGCCCAGGAACGAGCGCGTGGTCGGGTCGATGCCGAGCTGGTCGGCGGTGGCGAGCATCGCCTTCGCCGCCTGGCCGCGCGCGACCAGCGGGCTCCGCGTCAACTCGCGAAAGTCGGGCGACTGGTCCAGCGCGTCTCGCACCGCCGCCAGGCTCTGCTCGACCCGGTCGATCGCGCGACCGTCCTCCGCCAGCTCGAACAGCGCCAGCGCGTAACGCCCGGCCAGGCTCGCCTGTATGCTGCCAATGTTACCGCCGGACGCCTCCACGCGATTCGCTTCCTCGTTCAAGACAACGGGTTACGCCCAGGGGTGGCCACAGCGACAAACGCGCGGCCAACGGGCTGGCGGGCGGTTAGCATCGGGTCGCCCGCAGCGCAACCCGGGCATCCCGGCCCTCGACGCCGGTGTGGTGATCAGCTAATACGCCGTCGCAACCCGGGAGATCAGCCATGCCCAGCCTTCGCCCCCTCGCCCTCCTGCTGCTCGCCGCGCCGCTGCCGGCCTTGGCCCAGGTGTCGATCGACGCTCACGGGATCCGCGCCGGCGGCACCACGATCGACGCCACCGGCGTTCACGCGCGCGGCGCCAACATCACCGCGCGCGGCGTCCGCGCGGCGCGCCCGGGCGGCGGGCGGGTGATCAACACGAACGACCTGCACCAGCACATCAATTGCGCGGGCGGCGACCTGACGGTGAACGGCAACGACAACCAGCTCACCGTCGCGAACTGCCGCGCGGTGGTGGTGGCGGGCAACGACAATGTCGTCGATGTCCGATTCGCGGCGCCCGGGCAGCTGACGGTGGCGGGCAACGACGACCGCGTCAGCTACACCCACATGCCGCACGTCGCCGTGTCGGTCACCAACGTCGGCAACGACAGCACCGTCTCGCGGCGCTGAACGCTAGCGCGTCGGGCCCTTGGGCACGCCGCTATAGCCCTTCGACGTGGTGGCATGGGTGTTGGCCGGCGCGACGTTCTTCTTGCCCTGGCTGGGATGCGCGGGAACCTTGGTGGGCTGACGCGCGGTGCGTGGGCCGTGGCGCACGCCGCCGCCGCTCGCCTGATTGATCGTCATCGCGCCCGCCTTGTGACCGACGGAGCCGGTCGCCCTGGTCTGCGCGCCGACCGCCGTCGGTGCGACGAGGGGCGAGAGCGCGGCGATGGCGAACAGGGCGAACGATTTCATGCGGGTGTCCTTGCGATCCGGGTCGAGGAAGGCAACGCGGGCCTGGCCGACGCGTTCCTCCCCGCCGCGCCCGGACGGGCGTTTGACCGCAAACGGCGGGATGCGCCTGTCCGCGAGCGGACATAGATGACGGTCATGAGCGACGTCCTGGACGAGCAGGCGGCCTGGGCCGCGTTCACCGCGCGCGACCGGACGGCGGACGGGCGGTTCGTGGTCGCCGTGCGCACGACGGGCATCTATTGCAAGCCGAGTTGCCCGGCGCGGCGGCCGGCACGCGCGAACGTGTCGTTCCACGCCAGCGGCGACGCGGCGCGGGCGGCGGGGTATCGCGCCTGCCTGCGCTGCCGGCCGGACGCGGCGGCGCGCGACGATGGCGCGGTCGCGGCGGCGCTGGCGCTCCTGGGCAACG
>CAXTWJ010000394.1:0-735 GCA_964247925.1 uncultured Sphingomonas sp. | reverse complement strand
CCCAGGCATAGCCGCCCAGCGTCCCGGCCCCCCGCCTCGCGCGGTGGCACGGCGGCACCACCGCGACCGGGTTGGCGCCACAGGCCGAGCCCGCCGCGCGCACGGCCGCGGGCCGCCCGGCGAGCGCCGCCAGTTCGGCATAGGTCCGGGTCTCGCCCGGCGGGATCAGCCGCAGCGCCTGCCACACCGCTTCCTGAAACGCGGTGCCCGCAACGTCGAGCGGCAGCTGATGCGCCCGCCCGGGCTGCTCGACCAGCGCCACCACCGCCGCCGCCAGCGCCGTCAGCGCGTCGTCGCCCCGCTCGATCGTGGCGGCGGGAAAGCGCGCGGCGAGTGTCGCGGGATCGTCCCCGAACCCGACATGGCACAGGCCGCGCCCGGTCGCCGCGACCAGCAGCGTCCCCAGGCTGGTCGGCACGGCGGTCCAGCGCACCGTCACGCCGGCGCCGCCCCTGCGCCAGGCGCCGGGCGTCATGCCCAGCCGAGCGGCATCGGCGTAGAAGCGGCTGGGGGCGCCATAGCCCGCCGCATAGATCGCTTCCGTCACGCTTCCCTCCTTCTTCAACGCCGTCGCGGCGTCCCGCAGCCGTCGCCCGCGTCGGCTATGCGCCGCATCACTTCCATCGGCTGTTCAAGCGGGCCACCGGCGTCACGCCGGCGGCCTATGCGCGCGGGCGACGGCTGCGGGACGCCGCGACGGCGGTGCAGAAGGGGGGCAGCGTGACGGAAGCGCTG
>CAXTWJ010000393.1:0-2730 GCA_964247925.1 uncultured Sphingomonas sp. | reverse complement strand
CCGCGCCGCCGCACCGCGACGGTGGGCACGCCGGGCACGCCCAGCGCGCGCGCCAGCGCGTTTGCGTCGAGCGTCAGCCCGTCGCGCTCCGCCAGATCGACCATGTTGAGTGCCACCACGACCGGCCGCCCCAGCGCGAGCAGCTGCAGCGTGAAGCGCAGATGATTGTCGAGATTGCTCGCGTCCACCACCACGATCAGGGCGTCGGGCGTCGCCTCGAACGCCGCCGCGCCCGTCACCACGTCGCACGTCACCGCCTCGTCGGGGGAGGAGGGGTCGAGGCTGTAGGCGCCGGGCAGGTCGACCAGCTCCACCGCGCGGCCGTCGTCGAGGACGAGGCGGCCCGACTTCCGCTCGACGGTGACGCCGGGATAGTTGCCGACCTTCTGCCGCGCGCCGGTCAGCGCGTTGAACAGCGTCGACTTGCCCGCGTTCGGGTTGCCGACCAGCGCGACCAGCGGGGTGGCGCGCGCCGGCCGGGGCGGGGCGGCGGCGTCGGTTCGGGTCAGCAGCTCGGCCATGAGGCCCGGTGGTGGGTCAGGCGGCGGTCGGCGCGACGTGGATCGACGCCGCCACCGCGCGGCGCATCGCCACCGTCATGCGCCCGATCCGGCACGCGATCGGCCCGCGCCCCCACCGCGCGCGTGGCAGCACGTCCCCCGCCACGCCCTCAGCGAACCCCCCGGCGCGCAGCCGCCGCGCCCCCGGGGGGCGCAGCCGCGACCATTCGATCAGATGCACGGTCGCGCTCTGGCGACGCGGCAGCGTCTCCAGGTTCAGCGAGGCAACGATGCGGCCGGCCATGTCCATCTGCAAATGATTATCACTAACGCGAGCGGCCGGCAAGCGCTCGCGAACGGGTCAACGGTGGGGCGATCTGTCCGGCGGCGCGAAATCGATGCGACCGACCTCGCCGATCCGGCCCTCGCGCCACCGCCCCTCGACCAGTTCGTACCCCATCAGCGCAAAGACGCGATCGCCCAGGAAGATGGGGCGCGCATTGCCGTACCAGTCGACGCACGACGCCTCGCATCCGTCATCCCGCGCGCGCGCCTCATGCGCGTCGAGCTGCCCCGCGGGCGACAGCCGGCGTGCGTCGCGGCGCAGAAAGGCGACCGCCGAGCCGCTGCCCAGCAAACGCGCCACCGGGCTGTTGCCGAGGTCGCGCGTGATCGGCAGGCCCAGCGTTCCCGACGCACCATCGGGGCTGCCTGCGTCCGGGCGGAAGAAGAACGCCTGGCTGCGCTGCTCGCCCTCGCGCGCCGCGGACAGGAACGACGTGTCGCCGAGGTGCGGCCGCGCGGCCAGCTCGATCGCGGAAAAGCCCAGCCGCTCACGCGCGTCGTTGCCGATCACCACCGCATCGCCGCCGAGCAGGTCGATCCGGTCGACCGCGTGCGGCACCGCGACCGACGCGATCGGCCCGCCGGCCAGCGGCGCGACGAAGACCGTCTTGATCCCCGTCTCCGCGGCGAACTCACCCGCCGAATAGACCAGGTACAGCCCGACGAAGCGGTTGTGGAACGACCAGTTGGGCGGCCGGTTGAGCGGCAGCGGGCGATAGGCGCGCGCGGGCGCCACGGCCGAGCCGTCGCCGAACAGCGCGACCGGCAGGCGGACCAGCGCGGCATCGCCTTCGCTCACCACCGACCGCCACATCCGCTCGCCGCGCGCGTCCGCGCGCACGCCCACGTCCAGCAGGCCGCGCGCGCGGTCCTCGCGGAACGAGAACTGGTCGACCGGGCGGCCCCCGGCCTGCGCCGCGCCGGGCCGGCCACCCTCGAGCGGCAGGCGATACACCATCGCGTGCCGCTGATCGCTCAGCGCATTGCCGAGCCAGACATAGACGGCGTTGCCCGAGACGTAGAAATTGCGCGACGACGAACCCAGCACCCCCGTCGCGGTGCAGCGCATCCGCGCCGCGGCGACGTCGCACGTCGTCACGGTGTGCAGGACGTCGATCGCCGCGCCCGGATCGCGCCGAACCGGCGTCGGCACGAAGATGCGCGTCGCTGGCGCGATCCGCTCGAACGCCGCATCGTTCGATCCCGTCCAGCGGCGAAGTGCTGGCAGCTGCGCCGCGATCGGCGCCTCGATGTCGAGCTGGAGCGGCGTGTAGAAGATCAGCCGATCGCCGATCAGCCGCGACGCGTAGTTGCTCGACGAATAATAATCGTTCGAGCGGAGATGATAGCTGTCCTCATAGGCGAGCCGGCCGTCGTCGCCGATGTGGAAGCGGTTGATCTCCGTCCCCCCGCGCGCATAGCTGTAGCCGACGACGATCACCCGGTCGCCGGCCACCAGCATCTCGTCATACCACGCGCCGGCGCCGCTGGTGCCGGGCGGGAAGGCGTCGATCCGGTCGACCGGGCGCGCGGCGCGGTCCGCCACGTCGAGCGTGAACAGCCGCCCGCGGCGGAGCACGACGAGGTGACGGCCGTGCACCTTGACGATGCCGCCCTCGTCGACATCGGCTTCCTGCGTGTTGGTGATGGAAGGCTGGGCCGCGCGTGCCGCTGTCACCGCGACCTGGGCCGGAGGCGCGACGATCGCCGGCGGAGCAGGCGCCATCACGGCGGGCAGCGCGGGCATGACGTCGTACACCGCCATGTTCCGACGCGCCTTGGCGACGCGGGCGTGAAGAAAGGCGGACACCTCGCGGTCGCTTCCGAAGGCTTGCATCGGGCCACCCTGGGCCTGGACCGCGGGCGCACCGGCCCAGCCCAGCAG
>CAXTWJ010000392.1:2126-2741 GCA_964247925.1 uncultured Sphingomonas sp. | reverse complement strand
TCTACACCACGCTCGCGGCCCGCGCCGCCGGCGTGCCCGCCGGCCGCAGCAAGCTGCGCGACGCCGTCGCGCTCGACCAAGCGCTCGCGATGCTGGGCAGTCCGCCGCATCGCCCGCTGGCCCGTTACGACGACCACGCGACCGCCGCGCTGCTCACCGCCGCGTGGCTGCGCGTCAGCGCCGACCGGCCCGAGCTCTGGTCCCCCGCTGGCCTTGACGCGGTTGCCACCACCGAAGGCTGGACCTTCGGCATCCGCTGAGGCAGGGCGAAATCGCGCCGGCTTAGCTCAGTTGGTAGAGCGCCAGTTTTGTAAACTGGATGTCGCGGGTTCGATCCCTGCAGCCGGCACCACATCGTGCAACCCCATCGTTGCCCCAACGTTACGACCGCACCCATGCTCAAGGTCGCCAGTTACAACATGCGCAAGGGCGTCGGCCTCGACCGCCGCCGCTCGCCCGAGCGCATCCTGGACGTCCTGAACGAAATCGACGCGGACGTGATCGCGCTGCAGGAGGCCGACCGCCGTTTCGGCGCCCGTGCCTGCGTCATCACGCCGCACCTGCTCGCCGAGCACAGCGACTGGAAGGCGGTCGATCTGGGCGCGCGCGCGGCGT
>CAXTWJ010000392.1:0-2116 GCA_964247925.1 uncultured Sphingomonas sp. | reverse complement strand
GGCGGGACGCTACCGGCGCCGGAGCGCTTCGTAAACTGGGGCCGCATGAACGAGTGGCCGGACGCCCCGACGCCGGACCCCGCCCGTGTTCTGGCGGCGGAGATCGCCAACGGGCAGGCGCTGACGCGGGCGGAGCGGGCGGGCCGGTTCGGCGGCAAGCGCAGCACGGCCGTGGCCCGTGCGAAGATCGCCGACGACCTCGGGGAAGCCGGGCTGTCGGTGACGCCGGCGGTCGCCGACGCCGAGCCTCCCTCCCGGACGACGAACCCGCCGCCCACCGAGCAGTAGGTGGCCGAGCAGATCGGGCGGTCGCCGTCGGCGTGGTCGCCGTCGGTGTGGTCGCCGCCCGTTGTTCTGATTTCCGGTCTTGCAGGGAGTGGACTCGACGACATGTGGAGCAAGGTGGTCGAGCACGGCCGGCGCCCGCGGGGGGAGGCCGTGCGCGTCGTGGGGATGCATCTCGACCTGTCGGGGCTGTGGCGACGACGACAGGCGGCGGCCGTGATGGCCCATGTCGCCGCGTCGGACCCGCGCCCGACGGTGATGATGGGCGACCTAAACGAATGGACCGCGGCCGCCGGCTGCCTGCGCGACTTCGCCCGCCATTACCGGTTCGCGCCCACGGGTCCGTCCTTCCACGCCAGTCGCCCCGTCGGCCGGCTCGATCGCATCATGGTGTCGCCCGACCTGCTGGTCGCGGACTGCGGCGTCCACGCCTCGCCTGCCGCGCGGCGCGCGTCCGACCACCTGCCGATCTGGGCCACGCTCGTTTCGGCAAGCTGATGGGAGAAAAGGAGCTCCGCCTCGCGCTGATCTGCTACGGCGGCATCAGCCTGGCCGTCTATATGCACGGCATCACCAAGGAGGTCTGGCATCTGGCCCGAGCCAGCCGCGCCCTGCACGACGGCGCGCCGCGCGCGGGGGGCAGCGAGGGTGTGTTCCGCGAGCTGCTGTCGGAGCTTGAGGCCGGCGGCGGCACCCGCATCCGCGTGTTGCCCGACATCATCGCCGGCGCGTCGGCGGGCGGGATCAACGGCATCTTCCTCGCCCAGGCGATCGCGACCGGGCAGAGCCTGGCACCGCTGACCGAGCTGTGGCTGACCTCGGCCGACGTGGAGGCGCTGATCGACCCGGTCGCCGCGCCCGCGTCGCGCTTTTCCAAGATGTGGGCGATGCCGCTCGCCTGGGTCGCCGCCGGGCGATCGAAGGACAAGGTGGAGGAGCTGGACGACGCCACCCGCGAGGAGGTGCGCGCCAAGCTGTCGCATCTCATCCGCTCACGCTGGTTCGAGCCGCCCTTTGGCGGCGCGGCGTTCACCGGGCTGCTGCTCGACGCGCTCGACGCGATGGCGGCGGCGCCGCGCGGCTCCCGGCTGCTGCCGGCCGGACAGCCCCTCGACCTGTTCGTGACGGTGACCGACTTCACCGGCCATCCCGAACGGCTGCGCCTCAACTCGCCGCCCGAGGTGATCGAGACCGAGCATCGCGTCGTGGTCGCCTTCACCGACGGCGGCGAGGCGACCGACACGCTGGCGCCCCTGCCCGAGCTCGCCTTCGCCGCGCGCGCGACGTCCAGCTTCCCCGGCGCCTTCCCGCCCTTCACCGTGCGCGAGCTGGACGGGGTGCTGAAGGACCGGCGGCGCGCCTGGCCCGGCCGGCGCACGTTCCTGCAGCGCATCCTGCCCCGCCACGCCGCCGCGGGCGCGGCCGAGCAGGCGGTGCTGATCGACGGCTCCGTGCTCGCCAACGCGCCGTTCCGCCCCGCGATCGAGGCGCTGCACCAGCGCCCGGCGCATCGCCCGGTCGATCGCCGCTTCGTCTATATCGACCCGTCGCCCGGGACCAAGTTCAGCCTGGCGCACGCCGGCGCCGAGCCGAGCTGGTTCCAGACCATCCTGGGCGCGATCAGCGAGCTGCCGCGCAAGCAGCCGATCCGCGACAACCTCGAATCCATTGCCGTCCGCTCGGCGCGCACCGAACGGCTGCGCGGCATCGTGGACGCGATCCGCCCCACGGTGGAGGCGGCGGTGGTGTCCCTGTTCGGCGACCGGCTGGACGAGCGGGCCACCGCGCGGCGGCTCGCGACTTGGCGCCGGCGCGCCCACGCGGCCGCCGC
>CAXTWJ010000391.1:619-2761 GCA_964247925.1 uncultured Sphingomonas sp. | reverse complement strand
ACCCAGTACTGCGACCTCAAGCTCAGCGACTGCGCCGCCGACGCCGCGGCACCGGTCCGGCTGGCCGTGCCGCCGGGCACTCCGCTCCAGGTCGCCGTACCCGACGACGTGTCACAGGCGCCCTGGCACGTCGTGTTCAGCTACCGCGCCGCCGGAGGCCAGCAGGTCGACGCGCGCAGCCCGGTGCTCACCGCCAAGCAGCACGACTACACCCTGAGGTTGCCGGATCCCACCGACCGCCTGCTGACCGCGCAGGTCCAGCAGTTCGGGCCGGCTCCCCAGATCGACCAGAACACCGGCGAGGTTCTGTTCAATGTCAACAAGCTCCCGATAGTGTGGAAGACGGTCACCGGGCTCTCTGCGGACGCTCAGTTCAGAGAGATCAAGGAGCAGGTGCGTCAGCTCGCCGACGAACAGCAAGGTCACCACCACGCAGGTCGTGACCGCGCTCAGCACCGCCAGCAGCAGGCCCAGGTTGATGAGGTGGATGCGCCGGTCCAGCACGCGCAGCTCCCACACGTGCCGGTCGTGCTCGGGTCCCGACGAGCGTGGGTGCAGCGCCTCCAGCGCCCGCCCGCGATCCACCACCCGCGCCAGCCGCCCGGCCAGCACGTTCACGAAGGTGGCGATGCCCGCCAGCATGAAGATGGGGCTGAGCGACAGCTGGATGGTCTGCGCGATGGTGGAGACGGCGGGAAAGGTCGGCATCGCGTCAGGTCCGGACGTAGCGGAAATACCAGACCTCATGGCCATGGCGGCGCGCCTTGCGCTCGTAGCGCGTCTCCGGCCAGTCGGCGGGACGCCCCAGGAAATCGCGCGGGGTCTCGGCGATCCAGCGGAAGTCCGTGCGCTGCCCCATGACCATGCACGCCCAGCGGCAATAGGTCGGGTCGTCGGTACCCAGTCGGAACTCTGCCCCCGGCTTCAGCTTCGCCGCGATCGCGTCGAGGGGGCCGTGGTTCGCCATCCGCCGCTTGGCGTGCCGCGCCTTGGGCCAGGGGTCGGGGTGGAGCAGATACACGCGGTCGAGGCTCGCATCGGGCAGCCGCTCGATCACCTCCAGCGCATCACCCATGTGCAGCCGGACATTGCCCAGCGCACCATCCCGGATATGCCCCAGCGCCTGCACGACGCCGTTCAGGAACGGCTCGCAGCCGATGAACCCGGTGCCCGGCCGCGCTGCCGCTTGCGCGGCCAGATGCTCGCCGCCGCCGAAGCCGATCTCCAGCTCCAGCGGCCGGTCCGCCCTGAACAGCGCGGCGGCGTCGAGCGACCCCGTCTCGGGCACGCTGACGGCGGGCAGCATGGCTTCAACCAGCGCCGCTTGGCCGGCGCGCAGCTTGTGGCCTTTGCTCCGGCCGTACAGGCGGCGGATCGTCGCGGGATCGGTCATAGGCGACGCCGTAAATCGACGCGGGCCCGCGCGCCAGCCCGGACCTTTGTGCCCGCGCCGCCCGTTCATCGGGCATGAGCAAGCACAAGGACGGGGCGGGCAAGGCCGGCCCCAAGCGCAAGGCGCTGAAAAAGGCGGTGAAGGCGATCGCGCGCGCCGACCGTACCGCGACGCACGCCGCCGCCGCGACGCGCCATCACCCGCTCGTGCGCGTTGCGGGGGCGTTGAGCGAGCTGGCGGACCAGCCGCCGCTGATCGCCGTGTCGGTCGGCACGCTGCTGATCGGTCTGGCGACCCGACGCGCCGACCTGACGCGCGGCGGTGCGCGGATGCTCGCGTCGCACCTGCTGGCGACCGGCGCGAAGACGCTGGTCAAGCGCCAGTTCGACCGCACGCGCCCCGGGCTGGCGCTCGATCAGGGTCACGACCGCTTCGAGCACCGCGACACCGGCGCGCACGAGGAGAAAAGCTTCCCGTCGGGCCACACCGCCGGCGCGGTCGCGGTGGCGCTAGCCGCGTCGCACGACATCGAGGGCGCCGCGCTCCCCGCCGCGCTCGCCACCGGCGCGGTCGCCGCGACACAGGCGCCGGCGGGCAACCATTATCTCTCCGACGTGGTGGTCGGCGGCGCGATCGGCTGGGCGGTGGAAAGCATCGTATCGTTGGTGTTCGACCGGCTGGAGCCGGCCGCACGCGGCACGCGCGGAGCGTAGCACCGAGCGAGCCCGCGAAGGGCGGGGCGGGCGGCG
>CAXTWJ010000391.1:0-609 GCA_964247925.1 uncultured Sphingomonas sp. | reverse complement strand
ACCCCGGCTCGCGCCGGGGCCGGCCGGCCTTGGCCGTCTCACCAATAGCTACGCTATTCGAGTGCGGCCTGACGGCGCGCCACATCGTTCATGAACCGCACGTCGTCCCCCTCCGCCAGCCACGGCGCCTCCGCCGCGACCGCGCCGAGCATGCCGGCCAGCGGCTCCCCCTCGCTCCTGGCGAAGTTGCCGAGCACATGGCCGGTCACCCGGTCCCTGTGCCCCGGATGCCCGATGCCGAGCCGGACGCGGCGGAAATCCGGGCCGAGGTGCTGCATCGCGGAGCGGATGCCGTTATGCCCCGCGGCCCCCCCGCCGACGCGCACCTTGACCTTGAACGGCGCGAGATCGAGCTCGTCGTAGAAGACGGTCAGCGCGTCGGCTGCGAGCTTGTAGAAACGCAGCGCCTCGCCCAGCGCCTTGCCGCTATCGTTCATGAAGGTCGCGGGCTTGAGCAGCAGCACCTTGTGCTCGCCGACACGGCCCTCCTGCGTCCAGCCGCTGAACTGCTTCTTCACCGGGCCGAAGCCGTGAACCGCGGCGATCGTATCGACCGCCATGAACCCGACATTGTGCCTGTGCATGGCATATTGCGGCCCCGGATTGCCC
>CAXTWJ010000390.1:249-2770 GCA_964247925.1 uncultured Sphingomonas sp. | reverse complement strand
GACGCAGGATTCGCCGTCGTCACCCGCCGCCCGCGGCTGGTCGGCGCGCACCAGTCGCGCAATCTGGGGCTCGCCATCGCGATGCTCCGCCACCAGGGCGCGCTCGCCATCCCGGAGGCCGCCTTTCGCGCCGCCGCCGACTGGGCGACCTGGCCCGCGCGGATGCAGCGGCTCGGCTCCGGCCCGCTGCGCGCGCTGCTGCCCGCGAGCGCGGAACTGTGGCGCGAGGGCACGCACAACCCCACCGCCGCCGCCCCCGTCGCGCGCGCGACGCGCCTGATCGCGCGCGGTCGCCCGGTGACGCTCGTCCTCGGCATCCTCGCCAACAAGGACGCCGCCGGCATCCTGCGCCTGCTCGCGCCCTCGGTCGCGCGCGTCGTCGCGGTGCCGGTGCCCGGCCACCCGCATCATGACCCCGCCGCGCTCGCGACGCTGGCGCGAAGCTTCGGCCCCGAAGCCGCGCCGGCCACGTCGCTCTCCGACGCGCTCGCCCGCATCGACACGCCCGTGACGCTGATCGCCGGCTCGCTCTACCTCGCCGGCGCCGCACTCACCGCGAACGACGAGCGCCCCGACTAGGCGCGCGCGTCCGGCTCATCCACCAGAACAGCAGGACGCCCGGCAGCGCGACGACGAAGGTTCCCCAATAGAACGCCACATAGCCGAACCGATCCACCAGCGCTCCGGCGCTGAGCGCCGTCAGCAGCCGCCCCACCACGCTCGTCGCCGCCGAGATCAGCGCATATTGCGCGGCGGTGAAGCGCAGGTCGCACAGCGCGGAGAAATAGGCGACGATCGTCACCCCCCCGATGCCGCTTGCCACGTTCTCGAACCCGATCGCGCCCGCCAGCCCCCAATTGGAATGGCCCGCACCCGCGAGCAGCGCGAAGCTGGCGTTGGACACCGCCATCAGCACCAGGCTGATGAACACCGACCGCTTCAGCCCCAGCCGCGCGTACAGCACGCCGCCGATGAAAATGCCGATCAGGAACGCCCAGAAGCCGACGCCGACGTCGTAAAGCGCGATCTCGTCATTGGTATAGCCCAGATCGTTCAGCAGCAGCCGCAGCACGATCTGCCCCAGCGTGTCGCCGATTTTGTGGATCAGGATGAACAGCAGCACGATCAGCGCGCCCTCGCGCCGGAAGAACTCGACGAACGGCCCCACGATCGACTGCACCACCTCGGCGAGCCCGCGCCGCGCGGTCGGCTCGCGATGGCGCGGCGGCTCGCCCATGGTCAGGCCGATCAGCATCGCGGGCAGCGCGAACACCGAGCAGGCGGCATAGGCCGCGCCCCAGCCCACCCGCGCCGCCAGCACCAGCGCCAGCGCGCCCGCCAGCACCGACCCGATCCGCCAGCCATATTGCGTCATGCCGGAGCCGACGCCGAGCTGATAGGGTTTCAGCTGCTCGATCCGATAGGCGTCGATGACGATGTCGTAGGTCGCGCCCGCGAAGCCGACGAACACCGTCGCCGCCACCGTCGCCGACAGGCTCGCGTGCGGGTCGGCGAAGCCCAGCGTCGCCACCGCCGCGATCACCAGCGCGCCCGCGAGCAGCAGCCACGAGACGCGCTGTCCCAACCGCCCCAGGATTGGCAGCCGCACGCCGTCGATCATCCACGCCCAGAGCGGCTTCAGATTGTAGATCAGGAAGCCCAGCGTGAAGCCCGTGATGACCTTCTTGTCGATGCCGTCCTGCGCCAGTCGCGTGGTCAGCGTCGCCCCGATCATCGTGAAGGCCAAGCCCGACGAGACCCCCAGCCCGAACGCCGCCAGCGGCTCGCGTTCCAGATACGGCCTGACCCCGTCGGTCCAGCTGTGCGCGTGCGTGTCGGTCGTCATGGCCGCGACTGTAGCCGCCCGGTCGCGGGAGGGAAGCCCGTCAGGCGGCCTCGATCAGCCGGAACCCCGCTGGCAGCCGCCGAATGCGCTCGCCCTGCAGCGCCTGGTCGATCGCGCGGATTGCCGCGACCAGGTCGCGCGGCGCATAGGGCTTGGCCAGGAAGCCGGCGGCAAGCGCCTCCGCCTCCGCCGGGAAGCGACCGGTCACGAACATCACCGGCACGCCCAGGTCGCGCGCGGCACGGGCGACCTCCACGCCCGAGCCGTCGGCCAGCGTGACGTCGGTGACGACCAGGTCGATGCCCGTTCCGTCGCCCAGCGCGCGCCGCGCGTCGGCGACGCGCGCCACCGTGGCGACAATGGTGAAGCCGGCGTCGCCCAGCGAATGTTCGTTGTCGAACGCGACCAGCGGCTCGTCCTCGACCAGCAGGAGCCGCGCGATCTGCCGCTTCTTGCGTCCGAACACCACCGCCCCCCGCGCGTCGTTACGCCTCCATAACGCGCGGGCGCGATGCGAGTCGCACGTTTTCGGGTGTCGATCGCGACATATCGCTATATCGGCCCCGGCCATGGCACGTCCCGTCGAACCCTCCCGCTCTGGCGAGCGCATCGCGAAGCTGCTCGCGCGCGCCGGCGTCGCATCGCGGCGCGAGGTGGAACGCATGATCGCCGACG
>CAXTWJ010000390.1:0-239 GCA_964247925.1 uncultured Sphingomonas sp. | reverse complement strand
GGCGAGCGGCTGGCCACCATGGCCGACTTCGCCGGCGCGGTCGGCCGGGGCGCGGTGGGCGGCGTGGCGGTGGGCACGCCCGCGACGCTGCTGCCCTCGCTCGATGGCGTGACGGTCGACGGCGACCCCGTCGCCGCGCCCGCGCCCGCGCGCCTGTTCCTGTACCACAAGCCGGTGGGGCTGCTGGTGACGGAGCGCGATCCGCGCGGCCGACCGACGATCTACGACCGGCTGCCCGC
>CAXTWJ010000389.1:0-2791 GCA_964247925.1 uncultured Sphingomonas sp. | reverse complement strand
CGCGCGCGGCCGCGCCCCCCCCCCCCCCCCCGCGGGGGGGGGGGGGGGGGGGGTGTTTTTTTGCCTGGTCCCGCCGTACCAGCGCCGCCACGCAGCTGGCGCGATCGATCGCGCTGCCGTCCGGCTCTCGCGCGTCCCGATAGGTGACGCGCGGGCCCGCCGTGTGCGTGGGATAGAGGTAGGCGTCGAGCACGCAGATCGGGCCGGCGAACTGCAGCTTGCGCGCGCTGCCCTCGCGCACGTCGGCGTCCGGCTGGCCGAACAGGCGGGTCAGCCCTGCGGCGTCTTGCCCCAACACGCGTTCCAGCCCGACGCTGGTGTAGGTCGGCGCGACCGTGCCCACGGAGCGAGGCGCGGGCGTGCCACCGGCGGCGCAGGCGCCGCCGCGCCGGGCGGCGGCGGTGATCGCGAGCGTCCTCATGCGCGCGGGCCTATCGCGGCGCGCCCCGCCCGGCTAGGGGCGGCGCTTTCCCGCACAGGAGTTCAGCTTGAGCCAGCCCCGTTATGACGTGGTCGCCATCGGCAACGCGATCGTCGATGTCCTCGCCCCGGCGCACGACGCCTTCATCGCGACCGAGGGCATGACCAAGGGGTCGATGCAGCTGATGTTCTCGCCCGAGGACGCCGACGCCCTGTATGCGAAGATGGCGCCGGGGCAGGAGGCGTCGGGCGGGTCTGCGGCGAACACGGTCGCGGGCATCGCGTCGCTCGGCGGCCGGTGCGGCTTCATCGGGCAGGTCGCGGACGATCAGCTGGGGCAGGTGTTCGCGCACGACATCCGCGCCGCCGGCGTCGATTTCACGACGGAAAGCCGGTCGGGCGAGCCGACCACCGCGCGATGCCTGATCTTCGTCACGCCCGACGGGCAGCGGACGATGAACACCTTCCTGGGCGCGTCGCAGTTCCTGCCCGAAGCGGCGCTGGACCGGCAGATGATCGCGGACGGCGCGATCCTGTATCTGGAGGGGTATCTGTGGGATCCGGCCGAGCCGCGCGCCGCGATGCGCGCCGCGATCGAGGTCGCGCGCAAGGCGGGGCGCCGCGTCGCGTTCACCTTGTCCGACACCTTCTGCATCAGCCGGCATGGGGACGACTTCCGCAAGCTGATCGCGGACGGGCTGATCGACATCCTGTTCGCCAACGAGGCGGAGCTGCTGGCGCTGCATCAGGGGGAGGATTTCGAGGCGGCGGTGAGCGCCCTGTCGGAACAGGTCGGCACGCTGGTGGTCACGCGCGGGGCGGACGGTGCCCTCGCGGTGCAGGGCGGCAGGTGCGTCACCGTGCCGGCCGAGCCGATCGACCGGGTGGTCGATACGACGGGCGCGGGCGACCTGTTCGCGGCGGGCTTCCTGCACGGGCAGGCGCAGGGCAGGGGCGTGGAAGCGTCGCTGAAGCTGGGCGCCCTGTGCGCGGCGGAGATCATCAGCCATGTCGGCGCGCGGCCGCTGATTGACTTGAAGCAGGTGGCGGCCCGGGTCTGATCCCAGACCCGACGGTCCCGCCTACTCCGCGGGACCGTGCGCCAGTTCGGGCTGCATATTGGGGTCATCCACCACATCCACGATCCCGCGACCGACATGGGACCGGCCGCGGCTGTAGAGGAAATAGATCAGCAGCCCGATCGCGCCCCAGCCCGGCAGAACCAGGATGGCGGTCAGCGGCAGCGAGAAATACAGCCCCAGGCAGCCGATGATTGCGAGCGGCGCGACCACATAGACCGCCGGCGTCCGGAACGGGCGGCGCCGGCCCGGGTCTGTGCGGCGCAGCACCATCACCGACACCGCGACCATGAAGAACGCGAACAGCGTCCCCGAGTTGGAATAGTCAGCCAGCTTGCCGACCGGCAGCACCGCCGACGCCGCCGCCGCGGCGATGCCGGTGACGACGGTGACGACGTGCGGCGTGTGGAAGCGGGGATGGATCGAGGCCAGCTTCTCGGGCAGCAGGCCGTCGCGCGCCATGGTGAAGAACACGCGGGTCTGGCCGAACATCATCATCAGCACCACCGACGGCAGCGCCAGCACGGCGGCCAGCCCGACCAGCCGACCGACGCCCGGCCAGCCGATCGAGGTGAGGACGTGAACCAGCGCCTCCTTGGAGCAGACCAGCGGCTCCAGCGCGCCCCCCGCGACGATCGCGGCGCAACGGCCGGCGATCTCGGCGGTGCCCGGCGACAGCACCGCGCCGCCCGCCCCCGCGACCGGCTGCGCGCCAATCGCCCCGATCGCGCCGGTGGCGACGAGCAGGTAGAAGATGGTGCAGATGCCCAGCGACCCGATCAGCCCGATCGGCACGTTGCGCTGCGGGTTCTTGGTCTCCTCCGCCGCCGTCGAGACCGCGTCGAAGCCGACATAGGCGAAGAAGATCGACGCCGCCGCGCCGAACACGCCGGCCGTGCCGGTCGGCCGCAGCGGGTCGAAGTTGCTCGATTTCAGCACGGGGACGGTCAGGATGACGAAGGCGGTGAGCGCGACGATCTTGATCGCGACCAGCACCGCGTTGACGCGCGCGCTCTCCGTGGTGCCGACCACCAGCAGCCAGGTGACGAGCCCGACGATCAGCACGGCGGGCAGGTTGATCCAGCCGCCGGTGGTGATCGCGGTCTGCAGGTCGGCGCTGGGCGCCGCGCCGAACGCCAGGCTGGCCTTCGCCATCAGCGCGTCCGCGTTGCTGAGCGATGCCGGGAAATGGAAGCCCAGCCCCGTCAGCAGCCCGACCGCGTGGTTGGACCAGCCGACCGCGACCGCGCTGGCGCCGACCGCATATTCGAGGATCAGCGCCCAGCCGACCA
>CAXTWJ010000388.1:954-2793 GCA_964247925.1 uncultured Sphingomonas sp. | reverse complement strand
TGCACCAGGCGGTGGAGGCCAAGGAGGGCGTGCAGATCGAGCCCGAGAACCAGACCATGGCGTCGATCACTTTCCAGAACTATTTCCGGATGTATCCCAAGCTGTCGGGGATGACCGGCACGGCCGCGACCGAAGCGTCGGAGTTCTACGACATCTACAAGATGAACGTGGTCTCCATCCCCACCAACGTGCCGGTGCAGCGCGAGGACGAGGAGGACGAGTTCTACAAGGACACCGCCGACAAGTTTCGCGCGATCGCCAAGAAGATCAGGGTCCACGCCGAGAAGGGTCAGCCGGTGCTGGTCGGCACCGTGTCGATCGAGAAGTCCGAGCTGCTGAGCGAGTTCCTGCAACAGGAAGGCGTCGAGCACCGCGTGCTGAACGCGCGCCATCATGAAATGGAGGCGCATATCGTCGCGCAGGCGGGGCGCAAGTCGGCCGTCACGATCGCGACCAACATGGCCGGGCGCGGCACCGATATCCAGCTCGGCGGCAATCTGGAGTTCCGGATCAACGACGAGCTGACGGCGGTGCCCGAGGGGCCGGAGCGCGAGGCGGCGATCGAGCGGATCCGCGGCGAGATCGTCGCCGAAAAGGCGGCGGTGCTCGACGCCGGCGGGCTGTTCGTGCTCGGCACCGAGCGGCACGAGAGCCGGCGCATCGATAACCAGCTTCGCGGTCGCTCGGGGCGTCAGGGCGACCCTGGGCTCAGCCGCTTCTACCTGTCGCTTGACGACGACCTGCTGCGTATCTTCGGACCGGACACGCTGTTCGCCAAGATGATGCGCAACAATATCGAGGATGGCGAGGCGATCGGGTCGAAGTGGCTGACCAAGGCGATCGAGACCGCGCAGAAGAAGGTGGAGGCGCGCAATTACGATGTCCGCAAGCAGGTCGTCGAATATGACGACGTGATGAATGACCAGCGCAAGGTCGTCTATGAGCAGCGCTCGGACATCATGGACGCGGACGCGGTCGGCGACGTGGTCGCGGACATGCGGGCCGAGACGGTCAATGTCATCGTCGGCGAGGCCTGCCCGCCCAACTCCTATCCCGAGCAGTGGGACGTGCCGGCGATCAAGGAGAAGCTGCAGGGGACGCTCAATCTGGAGCTGCCGGTCGAGAGCTGGCTGACCGAGGAGGCGATCGATCCCGAGCTGGTCGAGCAGCGCGTGCGCGAGGCGGCCGATGCCGCGATCGAGGAGAAGGCCAAGGAACTGGACGCCGAGACCTGGACGTCCATCGAGAAGTCCATCCTGCTTCAGAACCTGGACCATCACTGGAAGGAGCATCTCGCGACGCTCGACGCGCTGCGTCAGGTCGTTCACCTGCGCGCTTACGCGCAGAAGACGCCGATCAACGAATACAAGCAGGAGGCGTTCTCGCTCTTTCAGCGGATGCTCGACCAGATCCGCGAGGATGTGACACGCACCGTGGCGCACGCGCAGTTCCGGCTGGAGCCGGCGCCCGGCTTGCCCGAACTGCCGGACTTCATCACGACCCACTTCGACCCGTTCACGGGCGAGGACGATACGCGCGACGTGGACGGGGGCACGCTCGGCCTCGTCCAGACGCAGCTGCCGCCGCTACAGATGGTCAGGCCGGAAATGCCCGAGCTCGGCGACAATCCGGAGCATTGGGAAGGGCGGGTCAGCCGCAACGCGCCGTGCCCGTGCGGGTCGGGGCAGAAGTACAAGCATTGTCATGGGTCCGTCGCGCCCGAGAGGGCTTAGCGCAAGCTAAGCTCCACGGGCGCAGGACCGGCCGGCGGGGCGCGCCAGCGAGCCCGGCCCCCGCCGCGGGGTTGGCGCGCCGGGGCCGGGGGGGGGGAAAAGAAAA
>CAXTWJ010000388.1:0-944 GCA_964247925.1 uncultured Sphingomonas sp. | reverse complement strand
GGTGTCCAGGGGGCCCGCCCGCGGCCCCGCCGCGGGGGGGGGGGGGGGGCGGCCCCCCCGCCGGCCGGGGTGGTGCGTCTCGGCTGCAGCTTGCGCTACAGCCATGCGCACTGGCGCCTTAGCGCCGGCGCTCCTGCCCCGGCACCACAACCGTCGGCCCGATCCGCGCCACCACGTCATGCGCGTCGAATGCCCGGACGTTGTCGCGCGGGATCGGCCCCCGCCCGATCAGGATCTCTGCCGTCGCCTCGTAGCGCTGCACCGTCTCCACGTCGAAGTCGTTGAACGCCCCGAAGCCGCCGCCGTACCAAGGGCTCCAGCCGAAGCCGCCGCCAAAGGCTCCGAAGCCGCGACCGCGACCGTAATAGCGCCACGACGGACCCCAATAGCCGCCGAAGCCGCCATAGCCCCAGCCCGGGCCGAAGCCGGGGGTGGTGTAGGTGCGCGACTGCAGGTCGGTGTCGCGGTTCGCCATCACGAAATAGCCACCGCCCTGCTGCAACGTGATCTCCGCCGCGCGGAACAGCAGGTAGCGCTCCACCGTGTCGCGCGGCGTCGAGCTGTTGCCCGCGAAGGTGACCAGGAAACGGTTCTGCTCGACCTGACGTTCGCTATAGCCGGTGCGGTCGAAGCCGCGGCCGGTCGCGGGCCGATACGTCGTCTCGGTCGCGCAGGCGCCGAGCAGCAGGGCCGCCGAGCCGGCGGTGGCAAGCAGCAGCTTGCGCCCAATATTCAGTGACATCGTTCACATCTCCGATACGCGGCCGGATGCCGCGATTTAGCGACAGACCGTTAGAAGCCCGAGGTGGAACGTGCGATGAACGGATTGGCTCCCGCACAAAGAAAACTGTCTGATGTCAATCATTTCTGCCGATCCGCCGCCACGCTCCGAAGCGTCAGCAGGGCCGTCAGCGCGGCCGCCAGCGCCAGCGCCGCGCCGACCG
>CAXTWJ010000387.1:2427-2800 GCA_964247925.1 uncultured Sphingomonas sp. | reverse complement strand
CTCCCTTGCAGGGAGGGGAGGAACAGGACCCAGCACCCCGAGCACGACCTCCACGCCCTCGGCAGCCAGCGCGACGGCGAGGTTGGTCGCGTACTGCCAGACGCCCCCGACCGCGTCGCAGGTCATCAGCAGCTTCATGACGCCAACCGCTGCGGTTCCGGCTCGATCGGCAGGTTGAGGCGGCGCTCGGCCGCCAGCCCGCGCGCCAGCTGCGCGCCGCCCTCGCGCCCGGGCACCTTGGGGTGGAGCCCGAGCGCCGCCTCCGCCTCGTCCCACGCTTGGGCGAACACCGGAAAGCGCCGGTACAAAGAGGCGCCCATGCCCAGCCGCTGCGAGCCCTGGCCCGCGAACACGGCGCCCACGCGGGGTTCCG
>CAXTWJ010000387.1:0-2417 GCA_964247925.1 uncultured Sphingomonas sp. | reverse complement strand
ACCTTGGGCTGGAGCCCGAGCGCAGCCTCCGCCGCGCGGGTGTCGGCGACGAAATACCGCTGGTCGCCGGCGCGCCAGTCGGACCAGGCGAGATCGACCGGGTGCCCGACCAAGTCGCCGATATGGCCAAGCAGCTGGCGCAGCGAGATGGCATTGGCCGGTCCGCCGCCGAGGTTGAATGCCCGGCCCTTCACGGCGTCGATCTGCCGCCACGCCTGGATGTAGGCATCGACCGCATTGGAGACGTCGAGGATATCACGGACCTGATGCCCGTCGCCGTACAGCGTGATCGGCTTGCCCTCGAGCGCGCGGATCAGGAAATGCGCGACCCAGCCCTGGTCCTCCGTCCCCATCTGCCGCTGGCCATAGATGCAGCTCATCCGGAGCACGGCGGTGGGAACGCCGAACGAGCGGGCGTAGTCGAGGACATACTGGTCCGCCGCGCCCTTCGACACGCCATAGGGCGTGTGGAAGTCGAGGGGGCGAGCCTCGCCGATGCCATGCGTGCGGACCTCGGCATCGACGGGCACATAGCCCTCGCCTTCCAGCCGGAAATCGAGATCGGCCAGGTCGCCATAGACCTTGTTGGTCGAGGCGAAGATCAGCGGGACGGCCCCGCCCCGCCGGCGCAGCGCCTCCAGCAGCCCGAAGGTGCCGGCGATGTTGATGTCGAAATCGTCCTGAGGATCGTCGAGGCTGGTGGTGACGGCGACCTGCGCGGCGAAGTGGAACACCGCCTGTGCGTCGGCCACCGCCTCGGCGACGCTGGCGCGATCGCGGATGTCGGCGTGGACGAACTCCACGCGCTCGCCATGATGGCCCTGCAACCAGGCGAGATTTCGCTCGGTGCCCGGCCGCGAGAGCGCGTCATAGACACGCACGCGGTGGCCGTCGCGCAGCAGGCGATCGGCCAGGTTCGCGCCGATGAACCCGGCGCCCCCGGTGACCAGGACGGGAGCGTCGCTCACGCGACCAGCCCCCGCTTCTCCAGCTCAGCGCGCATCCGCGCCACATTGTCGGTCGCGGTCTGCTCGGCGACCCAGCCGGCCAGCTCGGCCAGCCCCGCCTCGAAATCCTGGCGCGCGCGGAAGCCGAGACGCTCCTCGCTCAGCGTCGTGTCGCAGAAGCAGTGGCGGATGTCTCCGATCCGCGCCTTGCCGACGATCTCCGGCTCCAGATCGTTCTTGCTCATCGCGCGGGCCAGCGCCACGCCGACCTCGCGCACCGAGCGGTGGTGGCCCGAGCCGATGTTGAACGTCTGTCCGGCCGCCCCCGGCAGCATCAGCGCGTCGGCGAAGGCGCGCGCCACGTCCGTGACGTGGACGAAATCGCGCCGCTGCTCGCCATCCTCGAAGATCATCGGCTGCTGCCCGTTCAACAGCCGCGACGCGAAGATCGCCAGCACGCCCGTGTACGGGTTGGACAGCGCCTGGCCCGGGCCATAGACGTTGAACAGCCGCAGGCACACGCTCTCCATGCCATAGGGCGCGCCCATGATGTGCGTGGTGCGCTCCTGCACATATTTGTTGAGCGCGTAGATCGAGGCGAGGTTGGGCCGCTTCCACTCGGGCGTCGCGACGGGCGTGAGCGGGCGCCCCTGCCCGTCCGTCGGCTCCCAGTTGGTCAGCCCGTCCTTCAGCCCGTGGCGCTCGGCATCCTCCACCAGCGTGCCGTCCGCATCACGATACAGCCCCTCGCCATAGATGGACATGGACGAGGCGGTCACGACACGCCGGACCGGCTGGTCGATCAGCTTCTCGAACAGCACCGCCGTGCCGACATCGTTGGTGGAGGTGTAGCGTTCCACCTCGTACATCGACTGGCCGACGCCGACCTCCGCGGCGAGGTGGATCACGCTATCGACGCCGTCCAGCGCGCGCGCGACCGCTTCGCCATCACGCACGTCGGCACGGATCAGCTCGGCCTCGCGGTTCAGCATCGCCGAGCCATCGACCTGGCCGTGGACCTGCGGGATCAGGCTGTCGAGCACGCGGACCCGGTTGCCGCGGCGGAGCAGTTCTTCGCAGACGAACCGACCGATGAACCCGGCGCCGCCGGTGACCAGCACGGTCTCGCTCATGCGGCGCGCGCCTGCCGTTTAACCCCGATCAATTGCGTCAAGCGAGTGCCCCCTTACTGCTTCGCCACGCTTCCGTAACGAAGGTTCTTCTTCTTTGTTCCTCCGAACCGGAACAGGACGACGGCGTCAAGTGTTCTCGGCGGCTTCTTCTACTTCCTCTACCAAGGCGGTACCCGGACATTGGCGGCGACCCTTCTCCTGATCCGCCATGCCGAACACATCGACTATGATCAGCGGCTGGCGGGCCGGCGGCCGGGCGGCCCGCTGAGCGAGCGCGGGCGCGCGCAGGCGGCGGCGCTGGGCCAGCGGCGGGCCGGGCGGGGCATCGCGCGCGTGG
>CAXTWJ010000386.1:1305-2810 GCA_964247925.1 uncultured Sphingomonas sp. | reverse complement strand
TCACGGATCGACCCGCATGGGAACTGTCCAGTACACCGACTTCGCTTCCTCGATCCGCTACTCGCTGATGCCGCGCGTCGCCGAGGACGACCGCGTCGAGATCGTCCTCGACCTGTTCCGCGGCTCGACCCCCGCCCTCACGAAGACGATCGCGACGGTGGCGCCGGGCGACGCCCGAACCGTCCTGTTCCGGTGCCAGCGGCACCTGGAGCGGCTCGGGGCCTATGCGGTCAGCCACATGCTGCCCGCGGTGCAGAAGCCGCAGGAGTTCGCAACGGTCGCGGCGTTCGACTGGGTCTTCGACGCGAGCTGAGGACGCCGGAGTCCGTCCACAGGGGCTCCGGGCCGACCATCGCGCGGCGTCGGGATCGCCCATGGGCGAGGACGATGTTCGGTGGCTCTGCCGATCAACCGCGCAGGGCTTCGTCTCGGGGATCGTTCAAGGACCGAAACGAAGCCCGGTGAAGCGGAGCGGGCGGTCAAAGGCCGGCGTTCGGCGTGGGACCCATCGATCACAGGTCAAGACGCGGCACACGCCCCCTGACCACAAGCGCTGCTCGATCTCTGCCGTTCGATCAGGGCGTCGTCCGCTTCGGCGCGGACGCGCGTCGACCGATGTCAACCGCGGTTCTGCGGAGCGCCTTTGCGGGTCCTATACAACTCCCATGCGGCGAGGAGCACCGGTGGGAGCACGATGGCGAAGAAGATCCAGTCGAATCCCGGCATGTCGATGTCCCCCACTCAGTCGAAGACTCGATCAACAGACCGCCATGCGCCAAAGTTCCGGGATCGGCTTTGGTCCGTGGGCAACTCGCGCGCTCGTCGACAAAATTGACGACAGGATTCGAGGGCTCGCGGCGGAGATAGCGTCCACGGAACTGGTGGAGATTTGGGATCGGGGGCAGTGGGCGGAACTCCGCACATAGCGGAGCCCGCCGGCACCCTTGGGGGATCAGTGCGCCGGGAGACCGGCCTGGAGGAAGTGGTGCGACTCCACTGCGATGAAGGAGTGGCGACCCACATCGGCCCCGAGCCGTGCGTGTCTGCCCGTGACGGCAGGGGAGCACACAGGCCAGCCATTGAGCCGCGAAATCGGGAAGTTCCGGACGCCGACGCCGTCGATCAGACGCAAGGCCACACGGCGGGGTGCGCCAGCGCGAGTACCCCGACGGTCCGGCGCGGTCGGAGACCCTGGCATGTGTGGACGCTGGTCGCGCGTGAACCGGGAGATCTCCGGCTCGGCCGGCGGCTTCGGCCGTCCGGCCCGCATCGGGAAGGCGAGGAGCCGAAGCCGATGATGCACGGGCCGGAGACGTCAGACCCCTGCAGTAGCCGCGAGGCCGACGAACAATGCCGGGATGCCGGCTGCTGAGCCGGTAGAGCCAAAAGAGGGGGCCAAGGGAAACATGCACCAGCAGCGCACACGCCGGGCTCAGGACCGGGCAAGCGTGTCACAGGTGCCGGCGCGTGTAGGGAAAGCGGCACGACGCCGGAAAACGGAACGG
>CAXTWJ010000386.1:0-1295 GCA_964247925.1 uncultured Sphingomonas sp. | reverse complement strand
CCAGGGGGGGCGGCGGGGGGCCCGCCGCGCGGGCCCGGCGCGGCCTGGGTAAACCGGAAGCCTTCGCCTTGCTCGGCTTCACGTTCCTGTGCGGCAGATCAATGAGGGGCAGGTTCCTGCTCCTGCGGTTGACGCGCCGCGACCGCATAGGGGCGAAGCTCAAGGCCGTGAAGCAAGAGCTGCGGCGACGGAGGCACCAGCCGATCCCCGTCCAGGGAGCGTGGCTCGCCCAGGTGGTGAGCGGCTTCTTCGACCATCACGCGGTGCCGACCAACGCTCGTGCACTCAGCGCGTTCCGCGACAGGGTCGTGGAACTCTGGAGGCGCTCGCTCCGGCGGCGCAGTCGGCCGAACTTCACCACCTAGGAGCGGATGAGGAAGCTCGCCAGCGGCTGGCTGCCGAGACCACGTCTCCTCCATCCATGGCCCAGTGAACGCTTCGCCGTCAAACACTCGAGGTGGGAGCCGACTGCCCGAATGGGGCCCGCTCGGATCCGTGCGGGGGGCGCTCAGAAATGAGCGTCCCTCCCGGGATCGCCGCATCGAAGACCATCCGGATGCCCGATCGAGCTTATGATGGAAAAACATGCAACGTGGAAGCATTCAGCAGGGGAATCGATCGATGGTCGATCACGCGCCTGTGCTTCAGTGATGGATCGACCCGCTTCGAACAGTCATCGATAGGCTGTTGGAAATCACCTCATCGTGCCCGTCAATCCCGCAGCCGTGGAAACAGGGCGAGTGCATTCTCCCTCAGCACCCTGTTCAGGGTGTCCCCGTCGAACAGGCTCGTTCGATCGAGTTCCGCCGCCAGCCGCGTGACGATCGGCAGGGGCGTGAACGGCCAGTCGCTTCCGTAGAAGATGCGGCCCGGGTCGGCGATCTGGAGCAGCGCGGGCGCCAGCCGAGGGAGCGGGAAACCTGCTAGGTCGTAGTAGAAGCCGCGCAGGGTGGCGAAGAGCCTGTCGGGATCGACCGGCTCGGCCAATCCGATGGCGGGCGACAGGCCGGCGATGCGGTCGGCCAGCACCGGCACGGCCGCCCCGGCATGGGGCACGATGAGCCGGACGTTGGGGAAGCGGTCGAACGTGCCCGCGAGCAGCATGTTCGTCACGGCCCGCGTGGTCTCGAACATGAACTCGATCATCGGCCGCGGATAGCCGAGCGAGAGCGCCTGACAGCACGGGCATGTCGGCGACGTCGGGTGCATGAAGACCACCGCACGGCGACGGTCGAGTTCGGCGAAGAGCGGATCGAGCCGCCGGTCGCCCATGTACAGCCCGTGGTGGTTCGTCT
>CAXTWJ010000385.1:0-2818 GCA_964247925.1 uncultured Sphingomonas sp. | reverse complement strand
CGGGCGCGGGGGGGGGGGGGGGTGGGGGTGGGGGAGGTGGATATGGGACGACAGCCCCTCCCCTAACCCCTCCCGCAAGCGGGAGGGGAACTCAGACGAAAATCTGGCTGATCCACTCGGCGATCATCGCGGGCTTGGGCGCGCCCTCGATCTCGACGGTGAACTCGTTGCACTGCTGGTATTGGCCGGGCTTCTTTTCCTCGAAGCTGAGCAGCCTGGAGCGGCCCCTGACCCTGGACCCGGAGCGGACGGGGGTCAGGAAGCGAACCTTGTTGCCCCCGTAATTGACCCCCATCTTCGCGCCCTCGATCTGGACCGCGTCGGGCACCTTGGACGACAGCAGCGGCATCAGCGACAGGGTGAGGAAGCCGTGTGCGACGGTGCCGCCGAACGGGCTCATCGCGGCCATCGCAGGGTTGACATGGATGAACTGGTGATCGCCCGTCGCGTCGGCGAACTTGTCGATCATTTCCTGCGTGACCTCGACCCAGTCGCTGACCTGCTCCGTGCCGACGCGGCCCTTCATCTCTTCAGGCGTCACGGCAGGCATCAGGCAGTCCCCTTTTGTCGAGCGAGCGGCTAAGCGCGGGCGCGTTCCCTAAGCCACGTCACATCCTACATCACAATCCTCACCCGACCGAAAGCCCGAAATGCCTGACCTGTCCCCTCGCGAAGCCATAGCGACGCTGTATCGCGCGCCCGAACCCGATGTTCTAAAGCCGCTGCTGGAGCGGGCGGCGCTATCGCCTGAGTCGCATGAGCGGGTGATGGACACCGCGTCGGGGCTGCTCGCCGATCTGCGCGCGGCGCAAGGCAAGGGGTGGGTCAACCGTTTCCTGCAGGAATACCGGCTCAACTCGTCGGAGGGGGTGGCGTTGCTGAGCCTGGCCGAGGCGTTCCTGCGCGTGCCTGACCCGGAGACCGCCGACCTCCTGATCGCGGACAAGCTGGGCGAGGCGGACTGGCGCGCGCATACGGGGAAGTCGTCCTCCGCGCTGGTCAACTCCGCGACCTGGGGCCTGGTGGTCGGCCGCGCGCTGGTGGGCGAGGGCGGCGGCACGCTCAAGCGCCTGATCTCGCACGCCGGCGAGCCGTTCGTGCGCCAGGCGGTGGGCGCGGCGATGAAGATGATGGGCGAGATCTTCGTCATGGGCCGCACCATCGACGAGGCGATGCGACGCATGGCGCGGCCCGAGCATCGGGGGTTCACCGCCAGCTTCGATATGCTGGGCGAGGCGGCGCGGACGCATGACGACGCCGAGCGATACCTGCGCGCCTACACCGACGCGATCGAGGCCGTCGGGCGGGCGCCCGAAGCGGAGCACTCCATCTCGGTCAAGCTGTCGGCGCTGCACCCGCGCTATGAGGTCGCGCGCTGGGACGAGTGCGTGCCGGCCTTGACGGAGAAGCTGGAGGCGCTGGCCGTGCAGGCGGCGGGCAAGGGCATCGCGCTCACCGTCGATGCGGAGGAGAGCGAGCGGCTGGAGATGAGCCTCGACATCATCGGCACGGTCGCGGGCCTGCCGGCGCTGAACGGCTGGGACGGGTTCGGCATGGCGGTGCAGGCCTATGGCAAGCGCGCGCGGCCCGTGGTCGCCTGGGCGAACGGGCTGGGGCGGGTGATGAACGTGCGGCTGGTCAAGGGCGCGTACTGGGATTCGGAGATCAAGCGGACGCAGGTCGAGGGGCTGGCCGACTACCCCCTGTTCACGCGCAAGGCGGCGACCGACGTCAGCTATCTCGCGGTCGCGCGCGACATGCTCGACGCCGAGAACATCCGTCCGGCGTTCGCGTCGCACAACGCGCTGACGGTGGCGACGATCGTCGAATGGGCGGGCAACGCCAGAGATTTCGAGTTTCAGCGGCTGCACGGGATGGGCGATGGGCTGTACGAGCGGCTGGTGCGCGAGCGCGGCTATCACACGCGCATCTATGCGCCGGTGGGGGGTCATCGCGACCTGCTGGCCTATCTGGTCCGGCGGCTGCTGGAGAATGGCGCCAATTCGTCCTTCGTGCATCAGCTGGCGGACGAGCGGCTGAGCGAGGCGGACATCCTGGCCGATCCCGTCGCGAAGATCGCGGCCCTGGGCGGATCGCGGCACCCCTCCATCCCGCTGCCGCGCGACCTGTTCGCGCCGGGGCACCGCAATAGCGAAGGGCTGGACCTGAGCGACCGCGCGGTGCTGGCGCGGACAGTGGGGGTGGTTCAACGACCGTTCGTCCCGAGCGCAGTCGAGGGACAGGGTGCCTCGACAACGCTCGGCACGAACGGAGTTGGCGATGCCATCACCCGCGCGCACGCCGCCTTCCCGGCCTGGTCCGCGACGCCGGTCGATCACCGTGCCGCCGCGCTGGAGCGGCTGGCCGATCTGCTCGAGCACGACCGCGACGCGCTGATTGCGCTGTGCGTGCAGGAGGCACGCAAGACCATCGCCGACGCGATCGGCGAGGTGCGCGAGGCGGCCGATTTCTGCCGCTATTACGCGCAGCAGGCGCGCGGGGGCTTGCAGCCGGTCGAGCTGCCCGGGCCGACGGGCGAGAGCAATGTGCTGCGGCTGGAGGGACGCGGCGTGTGGACGACGATCGCGCCGTGGAACTTTCCGCTCGCGATTTTCCTGGGCCAGTGCGCCGCCGCGCTCGTCACCGGCAACACGGTGGTCGCCAAGCCCGCGCCGCAGACGCCCTTGATCGCCAACCGGGCCGTCGAGCTGGCGCATGAGGCCGGCGTGCCCGACGACGCGCTGATCCTCGCGGCCGGCGGGCTGGAGGTCGGCGCGGCGCTGGTCGCGGACGCGCGCGTGGCGGGCGTCGCCTTCAC
>CAXTWJ010000384.1:2383-2820 GCA_964247925.1 uncultured Sphingomonas sp. | reverse complement strand
GGGGGGGGGGGGCACCACTTCCGGGGGGGGGCGGGCCTGCCGGCGCCGCTGAGGGCCCCGCCCGCGGGGGGGGGGGGCGCGGCGGCGAGGCGGGCGAGCACCGCGACGTTGATCGCGGTCACCTTCGCCAGATACGGGAAGTCCATGCGGTCGATCGTGTCGCCATAGGTGACGCCGTTCTCCGTCCGCAAATCCTGGTGCTGCGCGTCCCAGTTCTCCGCGCCGACCGAGAAGCGCACGGCGGGGTAGCCGCGCTTCAGGAACGGCTCGTGATCGCCGCCCCGGCCATAGCGGGCGGGGCGGCGATCGAGAAACACGTCGAGCCCGCCGGGGATCGTCGCGGCGACGCCGTCGATCGCCTTGGCGAGCGCGCGGCTGGGGCCGTCGTCCTCGCCGCCCTCGCCGCGGCGCGCCTGCTGCTCGGGCAACGTCTCGAC
>CAXTWJ010000384.1:868-2373 GCA_964247925.1 uncultured Sphingomonas sp. | reverse complement strand
AACAGCCCCTGCTCCTCGCCGGAGAAGACGGCATAGACGATCGTCGCGGCGAACCGCCGTTTCGAGAGCAGCCGCGCGGCCTCCAGCACCAGCGCGACCCCGGATGCGTCGTCATTGGCGCCGGGCGCGTCGCTGGTCGCGTTCATGATGTCGGTGACGCGGCTGTCGATATGTCCCCCGACGATGACGACGCGATTCGGGTCGCGCCCGCGCTGGACGCCGAGCACATCGACGATCTCCACCCCGTTCGGCGCGCGCGGGCCGGTGAACGTCCGGCGGACCTGCTCGACCGTGATGCAGCCGCCGCAGTCGCGCCCGATCGCCGCGAACCGCGCCGCCGTCCACGCCCGCGCGGCGCCGATGCCGCGTCGCGGGTCGGGGGGCGAGGACAAGGTGTGGCGCGTGCCGAACCCGACCAGCGCCTCCACGCTCTGGCGCAGGCGCTCGGGCGATGGCGCGGGCAGGGCGGGGGTCGCGGCGGCGAGGAGGAGGATGAGCATGGGCCCACGATGCCGCGCCGCGCCCCGGCGCTCAAGCGGCCTTTGACTCCGGGCCGATCCGGGCCTAGCCAGCGGGCAACGATACGCGGTCGCTTTCACCAACGCTGAAACGGGGAAACGACGATGTTCGCGATTCGACTTGCCACCACCGCCCTGCTGCTCGCCGCCGCGCCCGCGCTCGCGGACAGCCCGTGGGACGGGACGTGGAAGATCAGGACCGACTCGATGACGATGGCGGGCAAGCCCGACCGGTTCCAGATCAAGAACGGGGTTTATTCCTGTTCGACCTGCATCCCGGCCTACAGCGTCGCCACGGACGGCGCGTTTCACCACGTCGCGGGCAAGGATTACTGGGACGAGGTGGCGATCAAGGTCGTCGATGACCACCGCGCCGACTACACCTATCGTCGCGCGGGCAAGGTGGTCTCCGTCAATTCCGAGACGGTCTCGGCGGACGGCAACACGCTGACCATGACCGCGCACAACACCAACAATGGCGGTAGCGTGCCGATCGACTCCACCGCGACCGCGACCCGCGTCGGCGCGCCGATGACCGGCGCACACCTGATCTCGGGCGTGTGGCAGGAGCAGCGGCCGAGTTCCGTGTCGGACGCGGCATTGCTGATGACGATCAAGGTTGAGGGCAAGACGCTGCACATGACCTCACCGATGCGCGAGACGCTCGATGCGCCGATCGGCGGTGCTTATACGCTCAACGTCGGCGACCCCGGCAGGACGATGACCAAGGTCGAGCAGCCCGGCCCGCGCACGATGAAGTTCACCGACATGCGCGCCGGCAAGGTGGTGAACACCTCCGCCTTCGTCCTGAGCGCGGACGGCAACACGATCGCGGCGAAATCGACCGACCCGCGTACGGGGAACACGAGCACGGCGGTGGCGGTGCGGCAGTAGCGGGACAGCGCACGCGCCGGGCGTGGGCCCGGGGGGGGGGGGGGGCCCCCCGCCGCCCGCGCCCGGCGCCGCCGGCGCCGCCCCGCGCGCGCG
>CAXTWJ010000384.1:0-858 GCA_964247925.1 uncultured Sphingomonas sp. | reverse complement strand
GCCGCCGCGCCGCGAAGGACCGACGAGGGGGCTTGGCCGGGGCGGGGCTGCCCGGGGGGGGGGGCGACGCGGGCGTAAATCCCGCGTCGTCGCTCGGGTTCGCTGACGCGACACGCCAGCCGCGCGGGTCGCGTCTCGCGATGAGCTTAGCTAGTCGCGTGCGCTACGACAATCTGTCGATGTCGTCCCGCGTCAAGCTCCCCGGCACGATCATCACCGGCACGGGCAGCGCCCCCGCGTCCGCGCCAGCGAAGTGCGCGACCAGCGGGCCCGGCGCGCCGGTCGCGGCGGCGCCGAGCGCCCGCGCCGCGATCGCCGGGTTGGCCGCGATCATCTCGCGGATGACGCGCGGCGCTTCGCCCTCGCGCACCGTGATGGTGGGGCGCAGGCCGGACTCCTCCAGCAGCGTGCCCGCGGCGGCGGCGACCAGCCCCTGCGCGTGAAGCCGCGCCTCCTCCTCGATCGTCGCCTGGACGCCGCCGAAGGCGATGAACTCCTGCGGTGGCACGACCGACAGGATTTCTACGCCGCCGCCGGTCTTCACCGCGCGCCGCGCCGCGAAGCGCAGCGCGATGCCGGCTTCCGGCGTGTCGTCGATCACCACCAGATAGGTCCGCATGGCGGCATCGTGCGCGCCCGATCGGCATCGTGCAAGAGGTTGACCCGGGCACGGGCGGAGGCGAGAGGATGCGGCGCTCCCCAACGGAAAGCCGTCGATGCCGATCGAGATCAAGATGCCCGCGCTGTCGCCCACCATGGAGGAGGGGACACTCGCCAAGTGGCTGGTCAAGGCCGGCGACACCGTCAAGTCGGGCGACATCCTGGCGGAGATCGAGACCGACAAGGCGACGATGGAGT
>CAXTWJ010000383.1:0-2873 GCA_964247925.1 uncultured Sphingomonas sp. | reverse complement strand
GTCACGCTCACCCACCCACGCGGGGTCGCCGCGGCGGCGGTGGGCGGCGGCACGCGCGACGCCGCCAACCTGTCCCTGCTCGAATCGAAGCGCGGGACGCGGGGCTGGGAGGCCGGCGTCATGGCGCTCGTCACCGGCAACGCCGCCGCGATCGAGAGCCGCAAGCTGGTCGCCGACGCGCAAGGGTCGATCCGGGACGGCGCGGTCGCCTCGCGCGACGCGGTGTCCGGGGTCAACCTCGACGCGGAGGCGGTCGATCTGCTCCGCTTCCAGCAGGCCTATCAGGCATCCAGCCGCGTGATCCAGGTCGCGCGCGAGACGATGCAGTCCATCCTCGACATCCGCTAGGACAGGTGATGCAGGTCTCCACCAGCCTTTTCTACGATCGCGCCGCGACCGCGATGGACCGGCTGTCGGCCAGGACCGACACGCTGCAGACCCAGATCTCCACGGGTAAAAAGCTGCCGGCGCCGTCCGACGATTCGGCCGCCTATTTCCGCCTGCGTGGTCGGGCGCAGGGGTCGGCGGACGCCGTCGCGCATGACGGCAACCTCGATCTCGCCGCGGCCGTGCTCCAGCAGGGCGACACGACGCTGGGCTCCATCGCGCAGCAGCTGCAGCGCGCGCAGGAGCTGGTCATCCAGGCGCGCAGCGGCACGCAGGACGGGACCGCGCAGAATGCGATCGCGGCCGAGCTGGACGCGATCCGCGATCAGCTGGTGACGCTGGGCAACACGACCGATTCCCGGGGCCAGCCGCTGTTCGGCGGGGCCGACGGGGGCGCGGCGGTGACCGCCAATGTCGACGGCACCTTTTCCTTCGCCAGCACGCTGCCGAGCGCGATCCCGGTCGGGGGCGGCGCGACCGTGCAGCCGAACGAGACCGCCGCGCGCGTCTTCCAGGCGGGCGGCACCGACATGCTCGCCGCGCTGACCGCCGCCTCGGCCGCGCTGCGTGGCGGCGCGACGCCGTCCGACGCCACGATGGACGCGATCGGCGCCGCGCACACGCAGGTCGTCACCGTCCAGACCTCGCTCGGTGCGCGCGCCGCGCGCGTGGAGATCGAGCAGGCGGCGTCCAAACAGGCCGGCATCGACCGCGAGGCCGCGCGCTCGGGGCTGGAGGACACCGACATCACCGCCGCGATCACCGAATTGCAGAAGACCATGACCGTGCTGTCGGCGACGCAGGCCAGCTTCACCAAGCTGCAGGGGCTGTCCCTGTTCGATTACCTGAAATGACCGTTGGTTAACCGCCCGGTGATCAATCGCCGGTAACCCTCATCCGAACGGCTGAGCGACACGTGGCCGCGGAGTTTACAGATGTTCCCTGCCATCGGTCTCGTTGTCCTGCTCGTCATGGTGTTCGGCGGCTTCGCCTTCACCGGCGGCGCGCTGGGCCCCGTGATGGAGGCGATCCCGCACGAGATGCTGATCATCGGCGGCGCCGCGGCCGGCGCGCTGATCATCGGCAATTCGGGCACCGAGCTGAAGGCGATGGGCGGCGGCCTGGGCAAGGTGTTCAAGGGGCCCAAATACAAGAAGCAGGATTATCTGGACGTCATCTTCCTGGTCTCCAAGCTGATGAAGATGCTGCGCACCGAAGGCCCGATCGCGCTGGAGCCGCACGTCGAGGACCCGCAGGGCTCCGCGCTGTTCTCCGAATACCCCCGGCTGCAGAAGGACAAGACGCTGGTCGCGCTGATCGCGGACACGCTGCGCCTGGTCGTGGTGTCGTCGGGCACGCTCGACGTCCATGCGGTGGAGGAGGTGATGGACAACACCATCAAGACGCATCACCACGAGGTGGAAGGGCCGCACACCACGCTGCAGAGCCTGGCCGACGCGCTGCCCGCGCTGGGCATCGTCGCCGCGGTGCTGGGCGTGGTGAAGACGATGGGCTCGATCGACAAACCGCCCTCGATCCTGGGCGGGATGATCGGCTCCGCGCTGGTCGGCACCTTCATGGGCGTGCTGCTGGCCTATGGCATGGTCGCGCCGATCGCGGGCCGGCTGAAGCAGGTGATCGACGCCGACGCCGCGATCTATCACGTGGTGAAGCAGATCATCATCGCGTCGCTCCACGGCCACCCGCAGCCGCTGGTGATCGAGGCCGCGCGCTCGGGCATCCAGCACAAGAACCAGCCCGGCTTCGCCGAGGTGTTCGACGGCTTGCGGGGCAGGTAAGTGGCGGCGAGAGCACCCCACGGCTCCAATCAGCCGCCCAAGGTCGTCATCGTCAAGAAGATCATCGCCGACGGCCATGGCGGCCATCACGGCGGCGCCTGGAAGGTGGCCTATGCCGATTTCGTGACCGCGATGATGGCGTTCTTCCTGCTGCTGTGGCTGCTCGGCGCGACGACCGAGAAGCAGCGCAAGGGCATCGCCGACTATTTCGCGCCCACCATCATCGACACGCGCAAGCTGGGCACCGGCGGCAGCGGGCTGCTCGGCGGCGAGTCGGCGAACTCCGACATGAAGATCGGGCAGAAGGCGGGCCGCTCCAGCGAGCAGGGCTTCGTGATGCCGGTCACCGGCGAGGGCGGGGCCAAGGCGGGGACCGGCGACAAGGGCAGCTTGCGCAACGAGGACAAGGCGAATTTCGAGAAGATGCGCCGCGCGGTGACCAGCGCCATGGACAGCTCCGCCGAGCTGAAGCGGCTCGCCAGCCATGTCCGCTTCGTCATGACCACGGAGGGGATGCGGATCGACCTGGTCGATAACGCCGACTATTCGATGTTCGCGCTGGGCACCACGGTGCTGGAGCCGGAGGCGTCCGACCTGATCGGCCAGATCGCAGGCAGCGTGAAGGGCACCGGCAACCCGATCATGATCCGCGGCCACACCGACAGCCTGCCCTATGGCGATCCGCGC
>CAXTWJ010000382.1:0-2892 GCA_964247925.1 uncultured Sphingomonas sp. | reverse complement strand
TGCAGTTTTGTCGGGGACACGCCCAGCCGCTATCGCCCGATCGTGCGCGGTTCGGCACCAGCGGTGATCAGCTCGGTCAGCCGCGCCTCGTCGGCGAAGCCACTCGTGACCCCGCGCACCACGCCCTCGCCTGCCAGCTCGGCGCGCGCGTAGCCCTCGTCCGGGCGCGGCAGCAGCAGCGGCGCGGGCACGATCGCGGCCGGGTCGATGCCGGCGACGGCGAGCTCGGCCAGCCAGCCGCGCATCCGCTCCGCGCCGACCACCGCGATCGGGCGTTCCGCGCCACCATCATCCCCCAGCGCGACGTGCAGCTCGCTCGCGGGCACCGCGCTCGCCTCGGCGACCAGGATGCGCGCCGCCGCGATCGCCTGTGCCGGCGAGCGCGCGGGAAGCTCCGCCCAGTGCAGCGTTACCGCGTCGGCGGGCGTCACCGCGATCACCGGCTCGTCGCCATGTCCGTCGTTGGGTGGCGGCGGCAGCCCCTCGCCCTCCGAGACGATGCGCCCACCGGCGATGCGGCTCCAGCGATAGCGGGCATCGGGGCCGGGAAGGAACAGGAGCGCGGTCACGGATCCTCGCCCCATTGCCGCGCGACAAGCCGCGAGGGCAAGCGCCTTGCGTCGATCAGCGCGCGTTCGGTCAGTTGCGCGCGGCCGGACTGGACATCGATACGCAGGGCGAACCAGCGCGAGGTGACGTCGACGGCGCCGCCCGGCACCCCCGCCTGGCTCCAGAAGCTGCCCTGATCCGCATAGCCCGCCACCGGTCGCCGCAGCAGCGCCGTGCGCGCGCCTTCCACTGTCGCGCTGTCCGCGCTCATGGCGGCCAACGCGGCCTGTTCGGGGGCGAGCGTGTTGACGTTGACCGGCGCCGGCTCGGTGGCCGGCAGCGCGCAGAGCCACGGGCGCAGCTGCGCGTACAGGTCGGGCGTCATCCCGTTCACGGCGCGCAGCTCGCTCGGGTCGGCCATCAGCGTGCCCGCCGTGCGGTAGGCGGGGTCGCGGCCCAGATAGGCGCCGTCCTCCGCGCCGTTTGGCTGTTGATCCTGGTCCGTGTCGATCCAGTCCGCGGCGCCACCCGCCACCTGTTCGGCGACCGCGGCCGGGACGCCGATCAGGCGCTGGAGTCGCGCGAACTGGACGCGGGTGGCCGGGTTGCTCGCGTATACGCCCGGCGCGGCGGCGGTGACCAGGCTGTTGAGGTTGAAGCAGTTGCCGCCATCGGTGACGCGCGCCACCGCCGTGCCCCCGGGCAGCGGCAGGCCGAACGGGCGGTCGCTCCAGCCGCCCGCCAGCGTCACCCGCGACGGGTTGGCCCCGAGAAGCTGATCCACCCTGGACAGGGCCAGCGCCTCGGCCGCCTGCGCGTGACCGCGCGCCTGTTCCCCGGCCACCGCGTTGCCGCCCAGCCGCGTCGCGAGCCGCAGCTGCTCGAGGATGCCTGCCGCCATGACCGCGATCACCGCGACCAGCAGCAGCACGGTCAGCAGCGCGGCGCCGCGCTCGCGGTCAGGGGGCCGCATTGGCAGGCGGCGGCGGGGGCAGGGCATAGTCGGTGCCCACGAGAAAGAGCTGGCGATAGGTCACGCCCGTGTCGCGCTGGACGGTCATCTCCAGCAGCTGCGGCAACGGCACGCCGTTCGCGCCATCCCACCGGTCGGTCCACGCCCCCCGGAACCGATAGCGCAGACGCACCGCGCGGACATGGTCGAGCAGCGGCGCGGGCGGCAGCGGCGCGGCGCCATCGAGCTGCGGCCAGGCGAGCCGCTCCAGCGTGCCGCCGCTGACCTGATACGCGACCTTCTGCACGTCCGGCCGGGGCGCCGCGTCGAGATTGGTCCACCCGCCGCGCACGAGGCGCAGCATCGGCGCCGCCTCACCGGAGGATCGGCCGACGAACGCCGGCAGGGGCGTGCCCGCCTCGTCGCGTGTTTGTCGTGCCATTGTCTCGCCCAGGTCCGCCGCCATGATCGACAGCGTGCGGTTGAGCTGGCCCAGGTCGTCCAGCTTGCGTCCGGCCGCACCCTGGGCGCGCACGCTGAACGACAAGAGCGACACGCCCGCGACCGCCAGGATCGAGAACACCAGCAGCGCCACCATGACCTCGACGAGCGTGAAGCCGTGTTCGGCGGAACGCCCTGCAAAGATGAAGCCGTGTTCGGCGGAGCGCCTCACGGGCGTGAAGCCCTGCTCTCCCGCTTCCCCGGCGAAGGCCGGGGCCCAGTCACGGGCCAGATCAGGCGGCGAGCCGGCCGGCGAGCGACCCCGCGCCTGGGCCCCGGCCGGCGCCGGGGAAGGCTGGGATCGAACCGTCACCGCCCCACGTCCACCGACTTGGGCCGCACCATCGTCGCGTGGCCCAATACCTGCCCGGTCGGTCCCGCGACCGCGACGTCAACGCGCACGATCTGCGGGTCACCCGTGGACGCCACCGTGCGCGTCCAGCGCCATGCGCGGCCACCGTTCGCCTCGACCCCGGCGCTCTGCCCGACGGTCGGCAGCCGCGCCTGCGTCGCCGCGTCCAGCGCAACGTTGCGCGCGACCATGTTCGCGAGCAGCGTGCGGTCGAGCACCGCCGCGCCGGTGATGCTCGCCGTCTCCAGCCGGATCAGCGCCAAGGCCGCCAGGCTGAACACCGCCAGCGCGACCAGCACCTCGATGAGCGTGAAGCCCCCGTCCGCGTCCGCGGACACATCGACGACGTCATTGCGCATCGGCGCGCACGCTCCCGTCCGCGCCGACGCGGACCAGCATCGCGCGCCCGCCCCGGTTCAGCCGCACGTCGGCGACGCCGGCCTCGATCGAGACGCGGACGCGATCGGATGATTCAGATGGACGGTCGGTCACGGCTGTCCCTGAAGCGCCGTCCCGTGCGGCGCGAAACCTGCAGCAT
>CAXTWJ010000381.1:0-2898 GCA_964247925.1 uncultured Sphingomonas sp. | reverse complement strand
GGCGAGGGCACCGGCGACTCCGGCCCAGCCACCGCCCCACATCCGGAACGCGCCCGGTACACCGTGCCGTCGCCGGAACGCGGCATGGGTGGCGAAGATCAGCGCCCAGGTGACCAGCGCGCCGAACATCGACACGCCGATCATCAGCGGCAGCGCGCGGTCCGGCGCCAGCGCGTACACGGTCGTCGCGACCGCGATCCCCGCGCTCGACGCCCATACCGCGCGGCGGGGCACGCCCGCGACGGACAGCCGTCCGAACGCGGCTGGCGCCTGTCCGGCCTCCGCCGAACTCCACAGCATTCGCGAGGCGGTGTAGAGCTGGCTGTTCATCGCCGACAGCGCCGCGACCAGCACCACCGCGTTGATGACGCCCGCCGCATAGGGCACGCCGGTGGCCGCCGTCACGGTCACGAACGGGCTGGTGGCGGTGCCCGCGGCGGTCCAGGGAAGGACGGCGAGCATCAGCAGCAGGCTGCCCAGGTAGAAGAGCAGCAGCCGGGCGATCGTGGCGCGGAAGGCGCGGACCACCGCGCGATCGGGATCGACCGCCTCGCCCGCCGCGACCGCGATCATCTCCACCGACAGATAGGAGAAGATCGCGACAATCACCCCCTGCCACACGCCCCACGCCCCATGGGGTGCGAAGCCGCCCGCGTCGGTCAGGTGCGCGAGGCCGGTGCGGGCGCGCAGGAGAAACGCGGTGCCGAGCAGCAGGAAGGCGAGGATCGCCGCCACCTTGATCGCGGCGAAGCCGTATTCGACGCGGCCGAACCAGCCGACGGGCGCGAGGTTGACCGCGACCAGGCCTGCGCTGAACCCCGCGATCCAGACGATGCCGGGCACGGCGGGGAACCACCAGCCCATGTAGAGCGCGACGGCGGTCACCTCCGTCCCCACCGCCAGCACCACCGCCGACCAGTAGCACCAGCGCACGACGAAGCCGGCGAACGGGCCGAGATAGACCGCCGCGAAGCCACCGAACGACCCGGCGACGGGCGCCGCCACCGTCATCTCCGCGAGGCAGCCCATCAGCGCCAGCGCGACCAGCCCCGCCAGCGCGTAGGAGACCAGCACCGCCGGCCCGGCGAGCTGGATCGCGAAGCCGGAACCCAGGAACAGCCCCGTCCCGATCGCGCCACCGATCGCGATCATCGACAGCTGCGCCGCCGTCAGCGAGCGGTGGAGCGTTCGCGTGCTCACGGCAGCCTGGTGATCGTCTCGTGCAGGCGGCCGACGGTGATGCCGAAGCGCTTCGCGGTCAGCAGGTTGTCCGCGACGCGGCCGTCGGCGCTGAGCGTCAGCCATTGTTCGAACTGCACGTGCGCGGGCGTGACGTAGCGGATGTGGAGGCGGTTGCCGGCCGTCTCCGCCGAGACCGGCCCGGCGGCGTCGGTCAGCGTGCCCGTGTAGCGGCCGGGGCCGATCCGGCGCAGCACCCAGGTGCGCGTGGTCGCGGCCTGCCCCTCCTGCTCGACGCGCTGGGTGAGGACCAGGCCGCGCGGGGTCGGACGGCCGGTGCCGTGGACGCGCACGGCGCGGGTCGCGTGCAGCACGATCTTGAGCCGCCCGCGTCCCTCCGTCCGGCCGGCGAAGAAGAGGAGCGGGTCGAACGACACCGCGGCGGAGAGGGCGAGGAGCAGCATGAACGGGACAATGCCCCAGGCGAGGCGAAGGGGCCAGCCGCCCGACGAAAGGCGCCGCTATCCGCCGAGCGGAAAGCGCATCGCAACATCGCACCGGGCATAGTCGCCGCCGAACCGCGCCATCACGTCCGCGTCATGGACGAAGCCGGCGCGCTCATACAGCCGGATCGCGGCCGCGCATTTCCGGCTGGTGAGCAGATACAGCAGCTCCAGCCCCGGCAGGTCGCGGGCGCGCGCGATCAACGCATCGAGCAGCAGCGCGCCCGCGCCCGTGCCGCGCGCGGCGGGCCGGACGCCCATCTTGGTCAGCTCGACGCAGCCCGGCGCGGTCGGCATCAGCGCGCCGGTGCCGATGACCTCACCCGTATCGGTGGCGGCGAACAGGATCGTGCCGCCGGGCGCCAGGATGTGGCGCCCGGGGTCGGACAGCACCGCTTCGTCGTGCGGCTCCAGCGTGAACATCGCCGTGATCCATTCGGCGTTGATCGCGTGGAACTCGCAAGCCAGCGCGGGGGACCAGGGGAGGATGTGCATGACGCCAAAGGTAACGAAAGGTAACGCCAAATCACACCATTGGCTTGGCTCCCGCTGCCCGTTCCCGTTGCCCAAAGGTGAGCGAAGGTCATGGCTGACCGTTGCGTCGGCGCCGCGCGCGCTTGCCCGCCTGACCGGCGGTGGGCCGCCTGGGCGGCTGCCACGTGCCGTTCTTGGCCGCTTCCAGCTCGCGCTCGAACTCCTCGCCCAGCGGCGAGATGTCGGACGCTGACTCGGGGTCGGCGGCGCGGCGCTCCTCCGCCTCGCGCGCGAGGAGATCGCGGTCGCGGCGCCAGTGCGGGAGGCGGCCGTCCATCATCTCCGCGACCAGCAGCGCGTCGTCGAGCGCGTCCGGCTCCATCAGCGCCGTCGGCTCGACGGGGGTGACGGGGTCGAGTCGATTCATCGCCTCCGCCACCGGCTCGGGCGGGGGCGGTAACTCCTCCCCTTTGGCGCGATCGGCCTTGTGCGCGTCGCGGAACAGCTCGGGCATGTGCGCGCGCAGCAGGAACATGGCCATGCGGTCATGATGCTTCACGCGATGCGCGATGACGCGGCCGTCCTTGTCGAAAATGGGTGTTTCGCTGCCCTCCAGCGCGCGTTCCATGCAGACGTTGATCAATCGCTGCATCGCGTGGCGGATCGCGGCGGTCCAGGCGCGGTCGAACCCGGCGCCATCGGGCGCGCGGACGTAGACCTGCGGCACGTCGGTGCCCGCCGC
>CAXTWJ010000380.1:269-2906 GCA_964247925.1 uncultured Sphingomonas sp. | reverse complement strand
CGATCACGTCGAACTGGCCGGGGTCGCGCACCAGCTGCATCGCGGCGTTGTCGACGTAGATGTGGGTGAGCCGGACGTCCGGGAAGTCGCGCGCGACCTCGTTCACCACCTCGCGCCACAGGGCGGACGTCTCCAGCACATTGGCCTTGTCCACCGAGAGCAGCAGGCCGCGCCGCCGCGCCGCCGCCTCGAACCCGATCCGGGCGATGCGCGCCACCTCGCCCTCGTCATAGCGCATCACGTCCTGCCCGTAGCGCAGGCCGGTGGGCGTGCGCCCGCGCTCATGCTCGCCGAAATAGATGTCGCCGGTCAGCTCGCGCACGATCAGGAGGTCGATGGCGCCCGCCACCTCCGGCCGCAGCGCGGACGCGTCCTCCAGCCCGGCGAACAGGCGCACGGGGCGCAGATTGGCGAACAGCCTGAGCTGCCTGCGCAGGCCCAGGATCGCCTGTTCGGGGCGGAGGTCGCGCTCCAGCGCGTCATACTCGGGGGCGCCGACCGCGCCGAACCGCACCGCGTCCGCGCGCAGGGCGAGCGCCAGCGTCTCGGGCGGCAGCGGGGGCGCGGCGGCGAGATAGGCGGCGCCACCGACCGGCGCCTCCTCGAACACGAGGTCGAGGTCGAGCGCGTGGAGGACGCGGACGGCCTCGGCGGTGACTTCGGGGCCGATGCCGTCGCCGGCTAGGACTGCGATCATTGTCATCGCCCGCGCCTTGCCGCGCACCGCCGCCTCACGCAACCGCGCGTTGGAGCCGTTCGACCAGCCGTTCGCGCGCGGCCAGCGTGTCGGCGCGGCGATCGGTCAGGATGTCGCGGGTCAGGAAATGGTCGGTGAGATGGAGGCCGGCGAAGATATCGGGCCAGTCCGCCGCGCCGCCCTCCCGCACGAACGCCGGCAGCGCAAGCAGGCGCGCCTCATAGCCCGCCGCCGCCGCGCGGGAGACCGCACCGCCGCTGCGCGGGCTGACGAACGCCAGCCCGTCGGTCGCGCCGCTCGCGACGCAGCGCCCCAGGTCGAGGCCGAAGCCCAGCTCGGCGAGCAGCAGCAGCTCGTAGCGGACCAGCGCGGCCGCCCACCCCTTCGCCGCCGGCGCCGCCTCGATCGCGGCGAGCACGCCGTCCAGCCCGTCGTGGAGCCGGGGATAGGGCTGCGCCTCCGGCAGCGCGGCGGCGGTGAGCGCGGTCACCCAGTCGAGCGCGGCCGCCGCGAGCGGCTCGGCGTGGAGCGCCGCGCGGGAATGGACCAGTTCAACCGTCAGCGCCGCCAGCTGCTCGCCCGTGCGCGACCGCCACTCGCCCAGCACGGTGTTGGCGGGCTGCAGCACGGGCCGGAGCCGCCGCGACCGGCCCCCGCGCACATAGCCGGGCTGCACGCCGTCCCCGCGCGTGAAGCCGCGCACCACCGCGCCATGCTCGCCATGCGCGCGGCTGGACAGGACGATTGCCTCGGCGCGCAGCTGCATGGCGCCCGGATAGCAGGCGCGTTGGCAATTATTTAGCCCCGTTCTGGCAGGGGCGCGGCGATGGCGGACGTCCTGATCACGGTGGATACGGAGATGTCGCCGGGGCTGCACGGACGCGGCTGGTCGGCGACCGCCAACCGCGCGAGCTCGGTCTGGGGACGGGTCGGCGACGCGGCCTGGGGCATCGACTGGCAGATGGACGTGCTCGACGCGCACGGGCTGCGGGGCGTGTTCTTCATCGACCCGCTGCCGGCGCTGGTGTTCGGCGCCGACATCCTGCCGCCCGTCGTGGAACAGGTCGTCGCGCGCGGGCACGAGGCGCAGCTGCACCTCCATACCGAATGGCTGCGATGGATCGCGCACTCGCCGGTCGGCGGGCGGCAGGGGCGGTGCCTCGGCAATTTCGCGCTGGCCGATCAGGTGACGCTGCTCCGCCTCGCGCGCGACCTGCTGGAGGCGGCGGGCGCGCCCCGGCCCATTGCGTTCCGCGCGGGCAATTACGGCGCGGACACGCGTACGGTCGAAGCATTGGACCGGCTCCGCTTCGCCTGGGACAGCAGCGCCAACCCCGCCGCGCCCGACGACGCCTCGCGGCTGGCGGCCGACATCCGGGGCAACGCGCCGCGCGCGTTCGGCGATCTGGTCGAGCTGCCGGTAAGCACGATCCACGATCGGCCCGGCCGCCTGCGCCCCGCGCAGGTCTGCGCGCTGTCGGCGCGCGAGATGCGCGCCGCGCTGGCCCATGCGGCGGGCGGCGACGAGCCGTTCGTGGTGGTGACGCACAGCTTCGAGATGCTGTCGCGCGACCGGGGGCGGCCGAACGGGCTGGCGATCGACCGTTTCCGCCGGCTCTGCGCGACGGTGGCGGCGCATCCCGGGCTGCGCGGGGTCGGCTTTCGCGACCTCGACCGCGACCGCGTGCTCGCCGCCTCGCCGCGACCGGTGCTGGGTCCGAACCGCTGGCGGACCTGGGCGCGACGGGGCGAGCAGGCGCTGGGCGCGCTGCAGTACGAGCGGGGCGGCGGATGACCGCCGAGCCGATCCGCTTCACGCTGGGCGGCCGGACGCTGTGGACCGCGTGGCGGCCGCTGCACCGCGTCTCGTATGCGCTGCCCGAGGTGCTGGCCGCGTCACCGCTCGCGCTGCCGCCGCTGGGCGAAGCGCAGGGGTGGAT
>CAXTWJ010000380.1:0-259 GCA_964247925.1 uncultured Sphingomonas sp. | reverse complement strand
GGGGGGGGGGCCGCCCGGTACGGCGCGGGCGCGGGACGACGCGGGGCTGGCCCTGGAGCGCCAGCATTACCCGCGCCACTTCATCCGGCTCGACGGCGACTGGGACGGCTATGGGCGCGGCTTCTCCGCCCGGACGCGCGCGACGCTGAAGCGCAAGCGGGCGCGCTGGACGGAGGCGGCGGGCGGGCTCGACGTGCGGGCCTATCGCACCCCGGCCGAGGCCGACACCTTCGCGGACGTGGCGGGGGCGCTGTCGGCG
>CAXTWJ010000379.1:0-2908 GCA_964247925.1 uncultured Sphingomonas sp. | reverse complement strand
GGCGTGGGCGTCGGGGTCGGCGCGGGCGTGACCGCGATCGGCGTGGGGGTGCTCTGCACGCCGCCGCCTCCACCGCCGCCGCACGCCGTCAGTATGGCGGGCGCGACCAGAGCGACCGTCCGCAACAGCTTGCCCCCATGCCTCATGCCCTTGCCATAGCACGACTTTGTGCGGACCCGCTACCGGCAGTTGCCGGGTCCGCCACGCGCCCCTACACGCCTGCCCATGCCGCCCGCGCTGGAGCAGATCGACGCCTGGATCTTTGATCTGGACAACACGCTCTACCCGGCGTCGTGCGACCTGTTCGCGCGAATCGACGCGCGCATGACGGCCTATATCGAACGGCTGCTCGACCTCGACCATGCGGAGGCGTGGCGCGTGCAGAAAGGGTGGTTCCATCAGCACGGCACGACGTTGGCCGGGCTGATGGCGGAACACCGAGTCGATCCGCACCATTTTCTCAGCGACGTGCATGACATCGAGATGGACGTGCTCCGCCCCGACGCGCCGCTCGCCGCCGCGATCGCGCGGTTGCCCGGCCGCAAGCTGGTCTTCACCAATGGCGACGCGCCCTATGCCGCGCGGGTGCTTCAGCGGCTCGGCCTGGGCGAGAGTTTCCTGGGGATCCATGACGTTCACGCGATGGGACTGGTGCCCAAGCCCGCCGCGTCGGCCTATGCCGGGCTGTGCGCGCGCTGGAGCATCGATCCCGTCCGCGCGCTGTTCGTGGATGACATGGCCCGCAATCTCGCGCCCGCCAAGGCGATCGGCATGACCACGGTGTGGATCGACAACGGCTCCGAACAGGCATCCGATGCGGGGCGCGACTTCATCGACTACACGGTGGCGGACCTGGGGCCATGGCTAGAGCAGATAGTGGAGGACGCATGACCGACATCCAGGCCGTGATCGAGCGCGGCTGGGAGGCGCGCGACCGGCTGAACAAGACCGAGACGGACCTGAACGAAGCCGTGAGGGAGGCGCTGGACCTGCTGGACCGCGGGGAGGCGCGCGTGGCGGAGCCGGACGAGGCGGGCGGCTGGCGCGTCAATCAGTGGCTGAAAAAGGCGGTGCTGCTGAGCTTCCGTCTCCATGACAATGCGCTGATCGACGGCGGTCCGGCCGCGGGCCACTGGTGGGACAAGGTGCCGTCGAAGTTTGCCGGCTGGGGCGAGGCCGAGTTCCGGCAGGCGGGCTTTCGCGCGGTGCCGGGCAGCATCGTGCGGCGTGGCGCCCATGTGGCGCCCGGCGCGATCCTGATGCCGTCCTTCGTCAACATCGGCGCCTATGTCGGCGAGGGGACGATGGTCGACACTTGGGCCACCGTCGGCTCCTGCGCGCAGATCGGGCGCAACGTCCACCTGTCGGGCGGGGCGGGGATCGGCGGCGTGCTGGAGCCGCTGCAGGCGGAACCCGTCATCATCGGCGACGGCGCGTTCATCGGCGCGCGCTCCGAGGTGGCGGAGGGCGTGTGCATCGGTGAGGGCGCGGTGCTGTCGATGGGCGTGTATCTGGGCGCGTCCACGAAGATCATCGACCGGGCGACGGGCGAGGTCTTCCGGGGCGAGGTGCCGCCCTATGCGGTCGTGGTGCCAGGATCGACCGGGGGTAACCTAGGCCTGTATTGCGCGGTGATCGTGAAGCGGGTCGATGCGCGGACGCGCAGCAAGACCAGCATCAACGAGCTGTTGCGGGACTGAGCCGTCGCTCGACATCGCCGGGCCGCGTGCCTATCCGGCAGGCAAACAACAGAGGGATAGCCCATGACCACCGTTGCCGCCGACGCCAGCCAGGTACTCGACCGCGTCCTCGTGCTGGAGATGGTGCGCGTCACCGAGGCGGCGGCGATCGGCGCCTCGACGCTGGTCGGGCGCGGTGATGAGAAGGCGGCGGACGCGGCGGCGGTGGAGGCGATGCGCGCGGCGCTGAACGAGCTGCCGATCGACGGCACGGTGGTGATCGGCGAGGGCGAGCGCGACGAGGCGCCGATGCTGTTCATCGGCGAGAGAGTGGGGTCCGAACAGGGAAGCGGCCCCCGCATCGACATCGCGCTCGATCCGCTGGAAGGCACCACCATCTGCGCCAAGGCGGGGCCGAACAGCCTGGCGGTGCTGGCGATCGCGGAAGCGGGCGGGCTCCTCAACGCGCCGGACGTGTATATGGACAAGCTCGCGGTCGGGCCGGGTTACCCCGCCGGCGTGATCGATCTCGACCGGTCGGTCAGCGACAATGTTCGCGCGGTGGCGGCGGCGAAGGGCTGTTCGCCGGGCGAGATCATGGTGTGCGTGCTCGACCGGCCCCGCCACGAGGCGCTGATCGCCGAACTGCGCGCGCTGGGCTGCGGCGTGGTGCTGATCGGCGACGGCGACGTCGCGGGGGTGATCGCGACCACCAATCCGGACACGACGATCGACCTCTATATGGGCTCGGGCGGGGCGCCCGAGGGCGTGCTGGCGGCCGCCGCGCTGGCCTGCGTCGGCGGGGCGTTCCAGGGGCGGCTGCGGTTGCGCCACGACGCCGAGCGCGCCCGGGCGAAGAAGTGGGGCGTCACCGACCTGGACAAGCAGTACGACCTGACCGAGCTGGCGCGCGGCGACTGCATCTTCGCCGCGACCGGCGTGACCGACGGGTCGCTGCTGGGCGGCGTGAAGCGCAAGGGCGGGCGGATGTTCACCGAAAGCGTGGTGATGCGCGCGTCATCGGGCACGGTGCGCTGGGTGAAGGGCGAGCATCGGCTCTGAACCTGCTCGCGGGCCTGCTGCTGGTCCTGGCCCTCCTGCCGCTGGGGCGACTGCCATGGGGCCGGCGCCGGAGCGGGCGGGGCTATCCGGCGCTGGTCCGGGCGAGCTGGCTCAGGTTCGGGCTGCCGCCGGTCGTGCTGCTCGGCGTGCTGGGGCGATGGTCGGCC
>CAXTWJ010000378.1:0-2913 GCA_964247925.1 uncultured Sphingomonas sp. | reverse complement strand
CTCCCACGAGGGGGCGGAACGGGCAGGTGGCTGAGCAGATAGCATGACGCCATCTCGCCGAGGGGATGGCACGTCGGCAGCCGCACGGGCTTGCCGCCCGCCCGCCGGCAGGCGATACGCCTCAAATGCCCGACCTTCAGTCTCACGAACCCGCGACCGGGGCGCTGCTGTGGAGCGGCTCGGTGAGCGACGTGGATGCGGAGGTCATGGCGGCGCGCGGCGCCTGGGCGAACTGGGCCGCCCGGTCGCTGCGCTACCGGGTCGAGTGTCTGCGCCGGTTAGCCAACGTCGTGCGCGGGCGGCACGATGCATTCGCCGACCTGATCGCCCGCGAGACGGGCAAGCCGCTCTGGGAAGCGCGCACGGAGGTGGATGCCGTGATCGGCAAGGTGGACATTTCCGTCTCCGCCTATGCCGAACGCACCGCGCAGCGCCGGATGGAGCAGCCGATGGGCGCGCGCGTCGCGGTAAGGCACAAGCCGCACGGCGTCCTGGCGGTGCTGGGGCCCTATAACTTCCCCGCGCATCTGCCCAACGGCCACCTCGTCCCGGCGCTGATCGCGGGCAACGCGGTGGTGTTCAAGCCATCCGAAAAGACGCCCGCGACCGGCGCTTTCCTTGTCCAGTGCCTGCATGAGGCCGGCGTGCCGGCCGAGTGCGCGCGGCTGGTGATCGGCGGCCCGGCGGAGGGCAAGGCGCTCGCCGAGCACGCGCACATCGACGGCCTCCTGTTCACCGGCTCGGCGCGCACCGGCCTGGCGCTCAGCCGCGCCTTCGCGGGCAAGCCGGACAAGATCCTGGCGCTGGAGATGGGCGGCAACAATCCGCTGGTGGTGTGGGACACGCCCGACATCGCGACGGCGGCGACCATCACCGTCCAGTCCGCCTTCACCACCGCCGGCCAGCGATGCACGGCGGCGCGCCGGCTGATCGTGCAGGACGCGTTGTTCGACGAGCTGGTCGCGGCGGTGTCGGCGCTTGCCGGTCGGCTGATCATCGGCGGACCGCATGACGAGCCTCAGCCCTTCATGGGACCGGTGATCGACAACGATGCCGCCGACCGGCTGACCGAGGGCTTCGTCGGCCTGCTGACGCACGGTGGACGTGCGATTCGCTACCTGGAGCGACCGGTCACCGACCGACCCTTCCTGCTGCCCGGCATCATCGACGTGACCGATGTCGCCGACCGCCCCGACCTGGAACTGTTCGGCCCGGTGCTGCAGGTGATCCGCGCCCATGACTTCGACGAAGCGATCGCGGAGGCGAACGCGACCCGCTATGGCTTGTCCGCGTCACTGATCAGCCAGACGCCGCAGCTCTATGACCGGTTCTGGGCGGGCGTGCGCGCCGGCGTGGTGAACTGGAACAAGCCCACCAACGGCGCGCCGTCGAACGCACCGTTCGGCGGCGTCGGCTGGTCGGGCAACCATCGCCCGTCCGCCTTTTACGCTGCCGATTACTGCGCCTATCCCGTCACCAGCAACGAAGCAGACGCCGCACGGGCGAGCATCGGCGTGGGACTGCGGGATTAGCGGACGGCGACCTGCAGCGGCAGGTGCGCCAGCGCATTACCCGCGATCTGGTGAGACCAGGCGGACGAACGGCCGTTCAGCACGACCTCCTGATCAGGGCGCGCGGCCACCGCCTGATAGACGCGGCGCGCGTCCGCGGCCCGGCCCGTGCGGAGGTACACGGTGGCGAGGTTCAGCATCAGATCGACGTCATCCGGGTACAGCGCACGCTGCGCCACCAGCGCGCGCTCGGCGCCGCGATAGTCGCCGCGCTCAATCTGCGCTGCGCCATTGAACGCCTGCGCGCCCGCGCCGCTCGCGGTGCCCGCAATCAGGGCGGCAGCCGCCGCGACCTCCATCAGCTTGTGCATGACCTGCTCCTCAATGTTACTGTTCGATGACAGTGTTGTTTCACTTCCGTGACTGGCGCGCAAGCGCAAATCGAGGAGCGCACACGCAAAATAGCCAACCTACTTGGACGCCAAGCATCGCTTCGCTTGCCTCACCTCTCCGGCGCGCGCATCGGCGGTCAATGGCGACATTGCTTGATCCCACCGCGCGCGGGCGCGTCATCCTGGTCGGTGCGGGACCCGGCGACCCGAAGCTGCTCACCGTCCGCGCGGTGGAGGCGCTCGCCCAAGCCGACGTGCTGGTCCATGACGGTCTGATCGATGATCGCGTGCTCGACCTGGCACCGCACACCGCACAGCGTATCTCCGTCGCCAAGCGTCGCGCGCGCCATACCCTGCCGCAGGACGCGATCAACGCCCTGATCGTCGCGCATGTTAAGACCGGCGCGATCGTCGTCCGGCTGAAGGGCGGCGACCCTTTCATCTTTGGCCGCGGCGGCGAGGAGGTGGAAGCGGTCCGCGCCGCGGGCCTGCCCGTCGAGGTGATCCCCGGCATCTCCGCCGCGCTGGGTGCCGCGGCAGAGGCGATGCTGCCGCTGACGCACCGTGACCACTCGTCGGCCGTCACCTTCGTGGCGGGCCAGTGCAAGGGATTGTCGGAACAGGATTGGTCCGGTCTCGCCGGCCAAGGCCGCACGCTCGTGATCTACATGGGCGTCGCCACCGCGGGCGAGATCGCGGACAAGCTGATGGCCGACGGTGTCGCACCAGATATGCCCGTCGCGGTGCTCGAGCGCGGCACCTGCCCCGGCGCCCGCGCGCTCAAGACGCTGCTCGCCGACCTTGGCTCGATGGTGACGCGCGAGGCGGTGTGCAGTCCGGCGATCATCGTCGTGGGCGAGGTCGTGGAACTGTCCGACGCCGCCGACAAGCTCGCCCGCTGGGCGCGCGTCGCCGAGGAAGCCCACGCGTGAAGTTGTTGACGGGCAACGATCTCGCGACGGGCGACGTCATCTGGTGGACCGGCCAGAACTGGTCGCGTCATGTCGAGG
>CAXTWJ010000377.1:0-2935 GCA_964247925.1 uncultured Sphingomonas sp. | reverse complement strand
AGCGATCGGCATAGCCGGTGGCGATCGGCCTGCGCTCCAGCCACAGCGCCACGAGCAGCGCGATCAGCAGCAGGGCGAGGACGCGCGGCCACCGGCGGCGACGCGTGGGCGCAGGCCCTTGTTCCTCTTCGCCGCTCACGCGGTCCCTATGCCGCACTCCCCGCTTGCGTCCAACCCGGCCGCTTGTAGGTTTGGCGGCGATGGCGGACAGCGATCCTTCCGACGCGCGCCCGGATGTTCTGGGCCACCGCGCGCGGCTGCGCGAACGGCTGGCGACGGGCGGCGGCGAGTCGCTGCTCGACCACGAGCTGCTCGAGTTCATCCTGATGCTCGGCCGGCCGCGCGTGGATACCAAGCCCACCGCCAAGGCGCTGCTGCGCGAGTTCGGCGGGCTGGGTGGGGTGTTCGCCGCCGATCACCCGTCGCTGGCGCGCGTACCCGGCATGGGAGAGCTGTCGATCGCGGCGCTCCGCGCGGTACAGGCCACCGCCACCCGACTGGTCAAGAGCCGGGTCGTCGAGCGGCCGGTGCTGGCCAGCTGGCAGGCGCTGCTCGACTATCTGCGCGCGGACATGGCGCATCACCCGGTGGAGCGGTTCCGGGTTCTGCACCTTGACACGCGCAACTACCTGATCCGCGACGAGGTGATGAGCGAGGGCACGATCGATCAGGCGGCGGTGTACATCCGCCAGGTCGTGAAGCGCGCGCTCGACCTGGGCGCGGCCGCGATCATCCTGGTCCACAATCATCCTTCGGGCGACCCGTCCCCCAGCCGCGCCGACATCGACATCACCAAGGCGATCGCGGCGGCGGGCAAGCCGCTGAACATCGCGGTCCACGACCACCTGATCATCGGCACGCGCGGGCACGCCTCGCTGCGGGCGCAGGGCCTGATCTAGCGCAGGGCTCGCCCAGGCTCGGCCGGCGTCGCGCCGCGACGACCGACGCCGCGGCGATCCGCTAGCCCGCCGCGCTGGCGTCGCGGAAGAAGCTGGTGAGCTCCGCCTTGGTCACCGCGCGGCTCCGGTCCCTGTCGGCGGTGCGGAACGCGCCGGAGAGCCAGGTGCGTGTCCTGGGCGCGTTCAGCTTTGCCATCATGGCCGCGAACTCCGATCGGCTGAGCTGGCCGTCGCCGTCGAGGTCATAGGACGAGAAGCTCGTGTCCACGGCGGCGGCGACCTGCTCGGCGCTCGGGGAATGGCCGGCGGGCTTCGCCGGCGCGACGGTGGCGGCAAGGGCCAAGGCGATCAGCATCCTCCACCAACGTCCCGCCGCCCGGGCGGTTGCCGGTTTGTCGCGAGGTGCGCGCGCTGCTAGGCCCCGCCGGGCTTGGCGCACGACGAGCCGAGCCGCCCTCCTTCCCCTGCCCGCCGGAAAGACCCGCATGATTCCCCGCTATTCCCGACCCGCCATGGCGGCGCTGTGGACGCCCGAGACCCGCTACCGGATCTGGTTCGAGATCGAGGCGCACGCGACCGACGCGCTGGCCGAGCTGGGCGTGGTGCCGCGCGAGGCGGCCGCCGCGCTGTGGCGGTGGTGGGCGACCGATCCCGTCATCGACGTCGCCGCGATCGACGCGATCGAGGCCGTGACGAAGCACGACGTCATCGCCTTCCTGACCTGGGTCGCCGAGCAGGTGGGTGAGGAGGCGCGGTTCATGCACCAAGGCATGACGAGCTCCGACGTGCTCGACACCTGCCTCGCCGTCCAGCTGGCGCGCGCGTCCGACATCCTGCTCGACGATCTGGACCAGCTCCTGGTCGTGCTGGAGCGGCGCGCGCGCGAGCACAAGCTGACGCCGACGATCGGACGCTCCCACGGCATCCATGCCGAACCGGTGACGTTCGGGCTGAAGCTCGCGTACGCCCATGCCGAGTTCCAGCGGGCCAGGACGCGGCTGCTCGCGGCGCGCGCCGACATCGCGACCTGCGCCATCTCCGGCGCGGTGGGCACGTTCGCGAACATCGACCCCGCGGTCGAGGCGCACGTCGCGGCGAAGCTGGGCCTCACGGTCGAGCCCGTCTCCACCCAGGTGATCCCGCGCGACCGGCACGCCATGTTCTTCGCGACGCTGGGCGTGATCGCGGGGTCGGTCGAGCGGCTGGCGACGGAGGTCCGCCACCTGCAGCGCACGGAGGTTCTGGAAGCGGAGGAGTATTTCGCGCCCGGCCAGAAAGGCTCGTCGGCGATGCCGCACAAGCGCAATCCGGTGCTGACCGAGAACCTGACCGGGCTGGCGCGGATGGTGCGCGGTTATGTGACGCCGGCGCTGGAGAACGTCGCGCTGTGGCACGAGCGCGACATCAGTCATTCGTCCGTCGAGCGCTATATCGGGCCGGACGCGACGATCACGCTCGACTTCGCGCTCGCCCGGCTCACGGGGGTGATCGACAAGCTGCTCGTCTATCCAGCGCGGATGCAGGCGAACCTCGATCGCATGGGCGGGCTGGTCCACTCGCAGCGCGTGCTGCTGGCGCTGACCCAGGCGGGCGTGAGCCGCGAGGACGCCTACCGGCTGGTGCAGCGCAATGCGATGCGGGTGTGGGAATCGGACGGGGCGGAGTCGCTGGCGGCGCTGCTGGCGGCGGACCCGGAGGTCGCGGCAGTGCTGACGCCGGAGCAGATCGCGGCGGAGTTCGACCTCGGCTATCACTTCAAGCATGTGGATACGGTGTTCGAACGGGTGTTCGGAGCGACGTAGCACATCTTATATTCTCAATTGCAGTTTCTGCATCTGTCAATGCACGTAATAATGTTGCGGACCGGCGCAACAAACTCCACATAGTTGTGGTCGGCATGTTGCCGGCCAGGAGACCCGAAATGCGCGTTATGGAAACGCTGACCGGCAGTATCATGTCGATCGCGACCATCGTGCTGGCGGTCGGGGCGGTTTTCGCCCTTTAGTCAGCCCAGCCCGCCCTCTGCCACGAGGGGG
>CAXTWJ010000376.1:0-2948 GCA_964247925.1 uncultured Sphingomonas sp. | reverse complement strand
GCGCGAGATACGCCTCCTTCTGCGGCAGACGGATCAGCAGCTGCCACAGGCCGAGCGCGATCATGGCCGCTACCGCGAACGCGACCAGCGTGGTCGGCAGCACGGGGATGCGCTTCACTTGAGCCTGCCCTCCGCCGCGCGGTTGCGGTACTCGGCGGCGAGCAGCGCGGCCTTGGCGAGGCGCAGCGACCCGATCACGCCGAGAAAGGTCACGGGTAGCCAGATGAGATGGACCCACCAGGGCGGCGACACCGCGACCTGCAGCCACACCGCGAGGCCGACGATCAGCGTGCCCAGGATCAGCGTGAGGAACGCGGCCGGCCCGTCACCGACGTTGAACGCGGCGATGTCGAGGCCGCAGGCGCTGCAGGTGGCCTCGAACTTGATCCAGTGCCGCCCGAACAGCGTGCGCGCGCCGCAGCGGGGACAAAGGCCGCGCACGCCGGCTTCGATGAGGGTGGGTTCAGTCAATCGGTAAGCGTGAGCCTCAGCTCACGCCCTCGATCGGCGCGCCCCAGCCGCCCCAGACATAGATGGTGACGAACAGGAACAGCCACACGACATCCACGAAATGCCAGTACCACGCCGCCGCCTCGAAGCCGAAATGCGCGCGTGGGGTGAAGTCGCCGCGATAGGCGCGGACCAGGCAGACGGCCAGGAAGATCGTGCCGATCATCACATGGAAGCCATGGAACCCGGTCGCCATGAAGAAGGACGCGCCGTAGTTCAGCCCCTTGAAGGGGAAGGGCGCGTGCGCATACTCGTACGCCTGGATGGACGAGAACAGCGCGCCCAGCGCGATGGTCAGCCACAGGCCCTTGAGAACGCTGTCGCGGTCGCCGACGCCGATCAGGCCCCACAGCCCCTTCTTCTCGCCGCCGCGCTGACCGTGGATCAGCGCGTGGTGCGCCCAGGTGACGGTGGTGCCGCTGGTGAGCAGGATCAGCGTGTTGAGCAGCGGAAAGGCGAAGGGGTTGATGACCTCCAGTCCCTTGGGCGGCCACACCGCAGCGACGGCGGCGGCGCCCTCGGCCGCGCGCTGCACCTGGCCATCGACGAAGGTCATCGCGGTGGGGAAGAGCGAGAAGTCGAAAAAGGCCCAGAACCAGCCGACGAAGAACATCACCTCCGACGCGATGAACAGGATCATGCCATAGCGCAGGTGCAGCTGGACGACGGGGGTGTGATACCCCTCGTGCGATTCCTTGATGACGTTGGACCACCAGGAATACATCACGGTCAGCACCGCGACCACGCCGGCGATGAACAGCCAGCCGCCGCCGTTCGGCTTGCCGACATGGCCGCCGTGCATCCACATCACGCCGCCCACCGCCATCAGCAGCGCGGAGAACGCGCCGGTGATCGGCCAGATGTCGGGGGGCAGGATGTGGTAGTCGTGGTTCTTGGCGCCGGCCATGCTTAAGAGTCCTATTGGGCGTTTGCTCAACGCTCTAGCGCGGCCACGGTTCGCGTCAAAGGGTTTAGGCAGCAGGTCTCAGGCAGCAGGTAGCGGGTTTGCTCCTAGGTGCTGCCTGCTGCCTCAACCGTCATGCGCCGTCCGCCCCGCGCTCGACCGCACCGCGTCGCTCGGCCAGAAGGTGTAGCTGAGCGTGATCGTCTGGATGTCGCGCGCGTCCGGGTCCTGCAGGATCGCGGGATCGACGTAGAAGATGACGGGCATCCGCGCGGTCTCGCCGGGCTGCAGCGTCTGCTGGGTAAAGCAGAAGCACTGGATCTTCTTGAAATAGCGTCCCGCCTGCGCGGGCTGGACGTTGAACGTCGCGGTGCCGGTGACCGGCGTCGGGCCGGTGTTGGTGGCGGTGAAGAACGCCATGTCGCGTGCGCCAATATCGACCGTGTCCGACCGCGCCTCCGGCTTGAATCGCCACGGCATATGCGGCGCGACGTTGGTGTCGAACGCCACCACCACCTTGCCATCGACCGCGCCCGGCGCGCGTTCGGCGCGGCCGGTAGTGCCGTTCAGGCCCGTCGCCTGGCAGAACAGGCGATAGAGCGGGACGCTGGCCCAGGCGATGCCGGTCATGAAGCAGATGAAGCCAACCGCGATCAACGCGGTGCGGGTGGTGCGGCGGTCATGGGCGACGCTGGCGGCGGTCACTGATGGCCGGCCCTGATCTTGGCGATCGAGATCAGGAACACCAGCAGCACGAACGCGCCGAGCAGCAGCGCCATCACCGTCGCGCGACCGCGCTGGCGGGCGCGGACCAGGTCTTCGTCATCGTGCGTCATGCGAGCCACCGATCGGCGACCAGCGCGCCGAAAATAAGGAAGAGGTAAAGGATGGACCAGGCGAACAGCCGCTTCTCCGGCTTCATCGCGTCGCCGGCCACGGTCATGCGTGTGGACACCACCGTCGCCTGCCAGTCGAAAACGAGCGACCCGAGCACCGCCACCGTCCCGTACAGCCCGCCCGCAAGGCCCAGCGCCCAAGGCGCGATCGCGACGGCCGTCATCGGGATGGTATAAAGCCCGATCTGTCGCCGCGTCGCGCGCTCGCCCGCGACGACGGGGAGCATCGGCACGCCGGCGGCGGCGTAATCGGAGCGCATGAACAGCGCGAGCGCCCAGAAATGCGGCGGCGTCCACAGAAAGACGAGCAGGAACAGGAGGACCGGCAACAGCTCGACCCGCCCGGTCGCCGCCGCCCAGCCGATCACCGGCGGGAACGCACCCGCCGCGCCGCCGATGACGATGTTCTGCGGCGTCCGGCGCTTGAGCCAGACGGTGTAGATCAGGACGTAGAAGAGGATGGAGGCGGCCAGGATCGCGGCGGACAGCAGGTTTACCGCGAACGCCATCAGCCCGACCGAGAACAGCGCCAGCCCGACGCCGAACTGATACGCCGCGGGCCGGTCCATCCGCCCGGCGGGCAGCGGGCGCCCGGCGGTGCGGCGCATGACCGCGTCGAGGTCGGCCTCCCACCATTG
>CAXTWJ010000375.1:0-2969 GCA_964247925.1 uncultured Sphingomonas sp. | reverse complement strand
GGGGGCGCCGCCCGCGCGGATGCGGCGAGTCAGCGCGCGGGTATCCACCCCCGCCAGCCCGATCCGCGCGTGCCGCTTCATCCACCCGTCCAGCCGCTCGACCGCGCGAAAGCTCGACGGCGCCGTCACGTCCTCGCGCACGATCATGCCCAGCGCGTGCGGGCGGTCCGCCTCGACGTCGTCCGGGTTGGCGCCGACATTGCCGATGTGCGGAAAGGTGAAGGTGATGATCTGCCCGGCGAAGCTCGGGTCCGTCATGATCTCCTGATAGCCGGTCATCGCGGTGTGGAAGCACACCTCGCCCACCGCCTGTCCTTCCGCCCCGAAGCCGCGCCCCCACGCCACGTCGCCCGACGCCAGCACCAGGCAGCCGGTCGCGCCGTCAGGAGCCTTGGCGGGCGCGCGAAAAGGGGTGGCGTCGGCCATGATCAGGCGGGCACTCCGGGCAAAAGCAACGATGTCACTAAGCCCCGTCCGCTAGAGCCGCCCCGCGCCCACGTCAACGTCCGCGCGATGCCAAACGCGCCCGCGCCCGTTCCGCATCACCGAACCGCCATCGGCATCGCCGCCACCCCGCCGCTCGTGCTACGCTCGACGCAGGACGAGCGCCGAACACGAGCGCCGAACAAGGCTGACGCGAAAGGGAGGAAAGCGCATGGGTCCGCACGCCGTCGATCAAGCACCCGAGCCGGGCGGCTGGGACACGCGCTACGAATGGCGCGCGGTGGCGCTGCTCACGCTCGGCTTCGGGCTGGTCGGGCTGGATCGCTGGGTGATCGCCGACCTCGCCGCGCTCCGCTCCTCCAGCATGACCGCCGACCTCGGCCTGACGCCGCAATCGACCGGCACGCTGATCGCCTCGCTCGGCATCGCCTGGGGGCTGTCCTCGCTGGTGATGGGCAACCTGTCCGATCGCATCGGGCGCCGGCGCGTGATCGTGCCCGCGCTCCTATTTTTCTCCGTCCTGTCCGGCTTTTCCGGCTTCGCGATCGGCTTCGCGTCCATGCTCGCCTGCCGGGTCGCGATGGGCGTGTTCGAGGGCGCCTACTGCCCCGCCAGCTTCGCCGCGGTCAGCGAGGCGTCGCTGCCCCGCCGGCGCGGCTTCAACATGGGGCTGCAGCAGAGCGCCTTCGCGCTGCTGGGCCTGGGCTTCGGCCCGGCGATCGCGGCATGGCTGCTCGATTACGTCAGCTGGCGCTGGGTGTTCGGCCTCGTCGGCATCCCCGGCCTGCTCGTCGCGCTGCTGGTCGCGCGCACGGTCCGCGAGCCGGCGACGGTGCTGGCGCGCCAAGGCAAGCGGGCGGAAGCACCCCCGCTGTCGCTCGCCGCCCTGTTCAGCCACCGCAACGCGGCCCTCGCCATGATCGCGCTGCCGTGCGCGATGTGCGGCATCTTCGTGCTGTCCGCCTTCACGCCCGCCTACCTGACCGGCTATCTCCATCTCGGCGACAAGACGGCGGCCGGCATCACCGCGGCGATCGGCTTCGGCGGCTTCCTCGGCCAGTGGCTGCTGCCGACCGCGTCGGATCGGCTGGGTCGCCGCGCGGCCGCGCTGATCGGCTTCGGCGTGGGCGCGCTGTTCCTGGGGCTGTTCACCCGGCTCGATGCCTCCAGCGGCGTGCCGCTCCTGTTCGGGACGCTGTTCGTCGCCGCCGGCTTTTCCTTCGGCCTGCTCAGCCTGTTGAGCGGCCCCGTCGCGTCGGAGGCGGCGCCGCTCGGCATGGTGGCCGGCGTCACCGGCGTCGTCGCGGCGGCGGCGGAGATCTTCGGCGGCGGCGTCGCGCCCGGCATCGGCGGCTGGATCGCGCAAGCTTACGGCGTGCAGAACGTGCTGTGGCTGGCGCTCGGCGGCCTGCTCGCGGGCCTGGTCGTCAGCCTGTTCCTCGCCGAGACCGCGCCCCGGCTGGCGAAGGCGGGCGGCGGCGTCGAGTCGGCGCTCGACCGCTATGAGGACGAGCATCCGGAGGGCATGGCGGCCGCGGATTGACGCGCGCGCGCCCGCGCTTCAGGACCGGGCCATGATCCGCGACACCATCAAGCAGGCCCAGATCGCCGCCATGAAGGCCGGCGACAAGGACACGCGCAACGCCATCTCGCTCATCCAGAGCGCGATCAAGAACCGCGACATCGAGGCGCGGACTCAAGCGACCCCGCCCGACGACGACACGCTGGTCGTCGAGGTGCTGCAGAAGATGGTGAAGCAGCGCCGCGAGTCGATCGCCATGTACGAGACCGGCAACCGCCCCGAACTCGCCGCCGCCGAGGCGCGCGAGGTCGCGGTCATCGAACGCTTCCTGCCGCGGCAGATGAGCGAGGCGGAGACCCGCGCCGCGATCGAGACGATCAAGGCCGAGCTGGGCGCCACGGGCATGAAGGACATGGGCCGCGTCATGGCCGAGCTGAAGGCGCGCCACGCGAGCGAACTGGACATGGCGAAGGCGAGCGGGCTGGTGAAGGCGGCGCTGGCGTGATCGAAGGTGCCTCGACTGCGCTCGGCACGAACGGATTGGATGTGTGCCTGTTTCCACCGTTCGTCCCGAGCGAGGTCGAGGGACAGATTAGGAGGCGATACATTGGTTTTCTGGTGCTACATCCTCCGCTGCGCCGACGGGACATATTACACCGGCCACACCGACCTGCTGGAGCGCCGTATCGCCCAGCACCAAGCCGGCGGATACTGCACGTTCACCGTGACCCGCCGCCCCGTCGTGCTGGCCTGGTGCCAGGAGTTCCCGACCCGACTCGAGGCGCTCGAGGCTGAACGCCGCATCAAGCCGTGGTCGCGCAAGAAGAAGGAGGCGCTGATCGCCGGCGACTGGGCGGCGCTCTCCTATTGGGCGAAGCCACCGTCCAAACGTCCCTCGACTTCGCTCGGGACGAACGGCGGAGAGGCGTCGCCCCCCGCACAACCGTTCGCGCCGAGCGAGGTCGAGGCATCCAACCTTCCGTTCGTGCCGAGCGCAGTCGAG
>CAXTWJ010000374.1:0-2993 GCA_964247925.1 uncultured Sphingomonas sp. | reverse complement strand
CCAAGGAGCGGCAGGGCCAGATCGAGGCGTCGATCGCCGACATCGAGGACAAGCTGAGCCGCGCCCAGATCATCGATCCCACCGAGCTGTCGGGCGACAAGGTGGTGTTCGGCGCGACGGTGACCCTGATGGACGAGGACGACAAGCCGATCCGCTATCAGATCGTCGGCCAGACGGAGGCGGACGCCAAGACCGGGCGGATCAGCTACAACTCGCCGCTGGGCCGCGCGCTGATCGGGCGGCGCGTGGACGACGAGGTCGAGGTGACGGTGCCGTCGGGCGACCGCTGGTATTCGGTGGCGAAGGTCGAGTTCATCTGAGGCCGGATCGCGCGTCCCCCCTTTCCGTTCGTCCCGAGCGACGTCGCGGGACATGGTGTCTCGACGTCGCTCGACACGAACGGGAAGGAGGAGCGGCATGAATCGCTGGGCCGATACGCCCGTCACCGCCGTGCTGGCGCTGGGGACGCTGCTCGCCTCCGCGCTGATCCTGCTGACGGGGGCGCTGGACTGGGCGAGCGTGCAGGGCGGCTTCGTGCCCGCCAGGGTCGGGCATGACGTGGCCGGCTTCGTGCTGCCCTGGATCCTGACGCCGCTGACGACGACGCTAGTCCATGGCGGCTGGGCGCATCTGCTCTTCAACCTCGTGATGCTCGGCTATGTCGGGCGCGAGGCCGAGCGCGTGCTGGGCACGGTGGGCACGGGCGTGCTCTACGGGATCGGTGCCTATCTGGCGGCGGCGGCGCAGTGGCTGGCCGGGCCGGACGTCGGGGCGCCGATGATCGGCGCGAGCGGCGCGATCTCCGCGCTGGTCGGCGCCTACGCGCTGCTGTTCGGACAGCGCCGCGCGACGGCGATCGGGCCGGTGCCGGCGGGCGTCGCGCACGTCCTGTGGCTGGCGGCGGGGTGGATCGGCGTCCAGCTGCTGATCGGCGCGTCCGAGCCGGCGGGTCAGCCGATCGCGATCTGGGCGCATATCGGCGGTTTCGCGGCGGGGCTGGCGCTCGCGCGGCCGCTGCTGTTGTGGCGGTGGCGCGGGGCGTGATCGTCGCCTCGACCCCCCGCCTGCGTCGGATCGTGGCGGAGGTCTGGAAGCCGCTGGTCGTGCTGTTCGTGTGGGACGTGATCGTCACCGCCGCCTATTACGTCCTGCCTTTCGCCGCGCCGGCGCTGCCGCTGACGCTGTTCGGGTCGGCGCTGGCGCTGTTCCTGGGATTTCGCAGCAACTCCGCCTATCAGCGCTGGTGGGAGGGGCGCACGCTGTGGGGGGCGACGATCAACGCCTCGCGCAGCCTGGCGCGGGCGGCGCGCAATTTCCTGCCCGACGAGGCGCATGAGTTGCGGCGCGTGATCGTGCTGCGGCAGGTCGCCTATGCCCACGTCCTGCGCTGCCAACTGCGCCGTGAGCCGCGCGAAGCCGAGCTGCTCCGGTTCCTGTCGGCGGAGGAAGCACGGCCAGCGCTGGCGCGCGCCAACGCCGCCAACGGGCTGCTCGACGGCACGGGGCGGCGGATCGCGGACGCGGTGCGGCGGGGCTGGCTGGATACCGTGCAGCAGGCGCGGATCGAGACGGTGCTGATCGACCTCAGCAATGCGCAGGGCGGGATGGAGCGGCTGAAGAACACGCCGCTGCCCAACCAGTATCGGTTCTTTCCGACGCTGTTCACCCACCTGTTCTGCGCGCTGCTGCCGATCGGGCTGGTCGAGACGCTGGGCGTGGCGACGCCGCTGGGCTCGACGGTCGCGGGGCTGATGTTCCTGGCGGTGCTGGCGATCGGCGACGACCTGGTCGATCCCTTCGCGGGCACGGTCCACGACGTGCCGCTGTCAGCGATGTGCCGGACGATCGAGATCGACCTGCTGCAGGCGCTGGGCGACCCGGCGCCCGAGCCGCTGACGCCGGTCAGGGGCGTGCTGTGGTGAGCGCGTAGCGGCTCAGCCCTCCAGCCCCGGCTCGAGCAGGCGGTGGAGGTGGACGACGACGAACTTCATCTCCGCGTCGTCCACCGTGCGCTGGGCGGCGCCACGCCATGCCTTTTCGGCGCTGGCATAGTCGGGGAAGATGCCGACCACGTCCAGCTTGCCGGGATCGACCCAGTCGAGGCCGCGCGGATCGCGGACCCGGCCGCCGAACACAAGGTGAAGCTTGCTCATGGGCGCTCGCCTTACGGCAGGCGCGCGATGCTTGCTACCCGGAAGTCATCATCCCGGCGTTGCGCCGGGATTCCGCTGGCCCGGTCGGTCAAGCCGGGGGGTGACGCGGGGCGTGGTCAGGCGTCCTGCTCGCCGGACCCCTGGCCCGCGTCGTCCGCCTTGCGGCGCGCGGTGGAGACGGCGGCGGCGCCGGCGGAGGAGAGCGCCTTGCCAAGGCCGCCGAGCAGGTTCCTGACCTGCTCCTGCCCGGCGTCGCGGGTGAACCCGCGGCTTTCCAGCTCGGTCCGGCCCGCGTCCTTCGCGGCGTCGATGGCCGCGCGGGCGCTCGTGCTCAGCCGCTTGCCGACCGGGGCGAGCAGCTCCTGCTCCCGGGCGGAGCGGGGCAGCAGCGCGCCGGCGATGGCCCCGACCGCCAGGCCGCCGACCAGTATGCCGAGCGGGTTGGCCTCCAGCGTCTGGCCCGCGCGGCGCGCGGCGTCGGCGGCGCTGTCGCGGGTGCGGTCGAGGGCGGACGGCTGGCCCTGCTGCTTGGCGCCGGCGTGGGTGTGGGTGTGGGTGTGGAAGTCGGTCATGGGCGTGTCCTCAATGGTCGGAGTGGCTGATCGGTGCGGCGGGCACCTTATTCGGTTTGCGGCGGAACAGCCGGGCGATGCGGTGGCGCGCCCGGAACAGGCCGATGACGGCGGGCAGCGTCGAGTGGACGGTGGTCGGCACCGAAGTCGAAGCGCTGCAACTGGAGTACAACTGGATCAAGGAGTTCGACCCGCGGTTCAACATCCGCTACCGCGACGACAAGTCCTATCCGGTGCTCGCCGTCACGCTCAACGAGGAGTACCCGCG
>CAXTWJ010000373.1:0-2994 GCA_964247925.1 uncultured Sphingomonas sp. | reverse complement strand
CGACGCTGAGCGTGATGCGCCCCGTGAGCTTGTCGGAACGGACCTGCAGGTCGTCGCCCGTCGCCAGCTTCGGCGTGACCCGCAGCAGGCCCGCGACCGACAGGTTGCGCAGGATGCCACCCGCGACATCGCCCACCCCCGTCACGCGCGCGGCGCTGAACCGCACGGGCACGCCGACCGGCGCGGGCGACAGCCGGCCGGCACCCGCCGCATGCGCGTCGTCGAAGCCGGTGTCGTCGAACTGGAAATGCGCCGCATCGAGGCGATAGTCGAAGCGCGCGGTCGCGAAGGCGCCGTCCAGCATCACGCGCGCGGTCAGGTTCCGCGCGGTCATGTTCGGGAACAGCGCCGGCGGTCGCAGCAGGCGGGCGTCGATGCGGACGTGGCGATACGCGCCCGTCGCGAGGTCGATCCCGCCGGCCGCGCGCAGGATCAGCGCCGCGCCGCGCAGCGCGAGCGTGCCGGTCAGCCGCCGGTCGGCGAAGGTCGCGGCGCCATCGACGGCGACGCGCGGCGCGGTGAGGCGCTGCTTCTTGCCGGTCAGGAAGGGTGACGGCGCCAGCGTGCCGGTCAGCCGATACACGCCCGCCCGGTTCGCGAGCGCCAGGTCAATCACGCGCCGTGGCCCCAGCGAGCCGATCGCGGTTCCCTGCCACCGCGTCCAGCGCCCGTCGCCATGGACGTCCAGCGCCACGGGCTGATGGAGGCCGATCGCCCGCGCCAGCACGCCGTCGGCCACCCCACGCGCGGTAACGTCGGCATCGAAGCGGTCGCGGTCGGGTTCGGCGTCCAGCCTGACGCGCAGCCGGTCGGTGCCCGCGACCAGCGCGGCGAGGTCGATCAGCGCGCGGCCGCGCCGGATATCGGCCCGGCCCGCCAGCATGCCCATCCGCTCGCGCCCCAGCACCGGCCGGGCGAGCACGAGCCGATCGACCCGCAACCGCCCGATGCCGATGTCGAAGTCGGGGAGGATCGGCCCCGACCGGCCGGTCTTGCGGGTGTGCGGCGCGTGGAACAGCGTCGCGTCCGGCACGGCGAGGCTCCGCACCTCCAGCCGGTTCGCGAACCAGCGCAGCGGCGACCAGTCCAGATCCACGCGGGGCGCCCGGAGCAGCAGGCCGTCCAGATCATAGACGCGCAGGTCGGTCAGTCGCGCGCGGCCATAGAGCGACCCGTCGATCCGTCCGACCGCGAAGCGCAATCCGGTCGCGGTCCGGACCCCGCTCAACCGCGCCGCGACCCAGCGGTGCCCTGGCGCGGTGTCAACGACCACCAGCGCCAGCGCGACCAGCGCCAGCAGGACGGCGATGCCCCCTAGCAGCCGGCGCGCGACCTGCCTCAAAACGCCTGCCCCAGCGACACATAGACCGCCACGCGCGCATCGCCCTTTTGCGGGTTGATCGGCGTGCCGACATCAACGCGGATCGGGCCGAAGTTCGAGTAATAGCGCACGCCCAGGCCCGTGCCGTAGCGCAGGCCCGAGAACCTGGGCAGCGGCGTCGTGTAGATGTTGCCCGCGTCCAGGAACGGCACCACGCCGAAACTGCCGAACCGGACGCGCGATTCGATCGAGAACTCGGTCAGGCTCCTGCCACCCACGGGGTCGTTGTTGACGTCGCGCGGGCCGATGTCCTGATAGCCATAGCCGCGCACGGAGGCGCCGCCGCCGGCATAGTAGCGCCGCGACGGCGCGACCTGATCGCGCGGCGCGCCCGCGATCGTGCCCAGCCGGGTGCGCGCCGCCAGCACGATGCGCGGGGTCAGCGGCCGATAGACGCTCGCGTCCAGCTGCACGCGCGCATAGCCGAACGCGGCGCCCTGCAGCGACAGCTCCGGGCTGACCCGGCCCGTCAGGCGAAAGCCGCGCGTCGGGTCGAGCAGGTCGTCCGACCCGTCATAGCTGAGGCTGGTCGGCAACGCGCCGATCAGGAAGGTGCGCCGCCGTGGCTGCCCCGTCGCGACGATCACGTCACGCTCGTCCGAGGCGAGCAGCTCGGCGCCGAGCGACCAGGTCCAGGTCTTCTGGAAGAAGATGTTGGTCTGCCGCTCCAGCGACGCGGTCGCGCCGTACGTCTTCGCGTCATAGGCGTCACGATTGACGTGGCTCGCGAGGAGTTGCGCCGTCAGCACCCGGTCGCGCCCCTCGAAATTGTTGCGGCGATAGATGACGGAGCCGAGCTGCTCGCGGGTGCCCAGCACCGAGCGCAGCGTCAGCGCGCCCTCCGGCGGGAACAGGTTGCGGTGCGTCCAGCTGATCTCGGCGCGGGCGCCCTCGCCCGTGCCATAGCCCAGCTCGCCCGCGATCGTGCGCGGCGGCGCGGGGTCCAGCTTCACCTGCACGTCCACCGTGTCCGGGGTCGCGCCGGCGATCGGCTTCACCTCCACCGCCGAGACCAGCCCCGTCTGGATCAGCGCGCGGCGCAGGTCGTCGAGCGAGGCGGCGTCGTAGGCGTCGCCCGGCCGCCAGCGGGCGATCTCGCCGACGTGACGCGGCCCGAACACCCGGTTGCCCGGCGCGGCGACGATCCGGCCGAAGCGTCGGGCCCCGCCGGGCGCGACGTTCAGCGCCAGCGTCGCGGTGCCGGTCGCGTGATCGACCACGATGTCGGGCTGGCCGACCGTGGCGAACGGAAAGCCCTGGCGGCCGATCGCCGTCGTCAGCGCGGTCTCGCCCGCCACGATCCGGTCGGCATCGACGGGGTCGTTCGCCTTGACCCCGAACGCATCGCGCAGCCCCGCGGCCTTGTCACCCGCCGCCTCGACGCCCGCGAGCGTCACGTCGGCGAAGCGGTACAGCGTGCCCGGCCGGGCATCCAGCACCACCAGCGGCTTCGCGCCGTTCTCGACCCGCGTCGCCACGCGCGCGTCGTAATAGCCCGCGGCGCGGAGCAGCGAGCGCAGCAGCTCCGCGTCCTCGCGCGCGCGCCGATCGAGCTGGGCGGCGTTGGCGGGCTGCTTGCCATGCTGGTCCAGCGCGGACGCGGCGTCGAACCG
>CAXTWJ010000372.1:0-2994 GCA_964247925.1 uncultured Sphingomonas sp. | reverse complement strand
CGGCAGGAGGGGAGGACGGATTGGCCCAGCGAGCCCAACCCTCGGCCATCGCGGCGCGCGCCGCGGCGGTCATCGGCGTGGTGGCGGCGTGATCCAGATAGAGACGGTCGGGCAAGAACAATTCCATTTCGGCGGACCCACCCTATATAATCGGGCGACACTCGCGGGGCAGCGGCCTCGCGCTCATCTAAGGTTCCCCATGCCCGAAGTCATCTTTCCCGGTCCCGAAGGGCGGCTGGAGGGTCGGTTCGCCCCCGCTCCCCGGCCCCGCGCGCCCGTCGCCATGATCCTGCACCCGCATCCCTCGTCGGGCGGAACCATGAACAACCGCATCGTGCAGGAACTGTACAAGACGTTCCAGCGCCGCGGCTTCGCGACCCTGCGCTTCAACTTCCGCGGCGTCGGCAAGAGCCAGGGCGTGTTCGACAACGGCGTCGGCGAGCTGTCGGACGCGGCCTCGGCGCTCGACTGGGTACAGTCGTTCCATCCGGAGGCGTCCACGACCTGGGTCGCGGGCTTCGGCTTCGGCGCGTGGATCGGAATGCAGCTGCTCATGCGGCGCCCGGAGATCAGGGGCTTCATCTCGGTCGCGCCGCCGGCCAATATGTTCGATTTCACCTTCCTGGCGCCCTGCCCGTCGTCGGGCATCATCATTCAGGGCGAGGCGGACGAGGTGGTGACGCCGGCGGCGACGCAGAAGCTGGTCGACAAGCTGCGCACCCAGCGGCACATCACCATCCACCACGACACGATCCCGAAGGCGAACCACTTCTTCGAGCACGAGATGCCGGAGCTGATGGGAAGCGTGGACAAGTATCTGGATATGCGGCTTGACCCAAACTCGCCGATCAGGTGAGGCTCGCGGCAGGGGATCAGCGACGCTGATCCACGGCTCGGCCGCGAGCCCGGCCGGGGGGGGGCCGCCCCCCCCGCCCGGCCGGGGCCGCGCAGCGCCGCCCGCCGGCGCGGGTTTGCCGCGACGGCTTGCTAGGCGTAGGCCGCCAGCAGTTCCGCGATCCCCTCCGCCTCCGTCAGCATATGGCGGCGCAGCTGGTTCGCGGTGAGGCGCGAGGCGGTGCGATAGCCGTCCCAGTCCGCGGCAATGCGATCGTGATCCCACTTGGTCATGTGCGTGCGGAACACCTCGCCCGCGCTGATGCAGATGACCTTCATGTGCCGGGCCCAGGCCGCGCGTTCGGGGTCGCCCGACGCGATCGCGGGATCGAAGATGCGCTCGTGCTTGAACCGCTGATATCCGAACAGCACGTCGTTCATCTCCTCGCGCAGCCCGGCATTGGCGGCGAGCATGGCCTCGCGCCCCTCGGCCAGGCGCTCGACACCGCGCGCGAGCACGCCCAGCGAGGCCTCCTGCAGCTGACGAAGTTCGGCGATGTCGGGGCTGGTCGTCATCCGCTCGGACTAACCGCGAACGGTTAACGCTCGATCACCCAAATCATTCAGAAGGTCCAGATCGCGACATTGCCGACCAGCACGGCCGCCATCACGAGCATCAGCACCCCCTTGGTCCGCTCCGTCCCGCGCCAGGCGAGCCGCGCGCCGAAGGCGGCGAGCGCGAAGGCCGCGAACATCGCGACGGCGGGAGCGGCGGTGCTCATCCCGCGAGCGCCCGCGCATAAGCGGCCGTATCGACGTTGCCGCCGGACAGCAGCACCAGCGTCCCCGGTTCGGACCGTACCCTGCCCGCCAGCAACGCCGCGAGCGCGACGGCGCCGCCGGGCTCGATTACGAGGCGCAGGCGCTCGGCGGCCCAGCGTTGCGCGGCGGCGGTTTCCGCCTCGCTGACGGCGACGCCCTCCGCGCCGCGCCGCGAGAGCACGTCGAAGGTGAGCGGGGAGACGCGCTGCGTCTGGAGCGAGTCGCACGCCGTTGGCGGAGGATTGGGGCCGACCGGCTCGATCCAGCCGGCTTCCAGCGATCGCGCCATGTCGTCCCAGCCTTCCGGTTCCACCACGGTGATCGCGGCATCGGGCAGCGCGAGCGCGAGGCCCGCCGCCAGTCCGCCACCTCCGCAGGGCACGACCATTCGGGTCGGCGCGTCGAGCCTGAGCGCGGCCATCTGCGCCGCCGCCTCCACCCCGGCCGAGCCCTGCCCCTCGATGATCCAGGGGTCGTCGAAGGAGGGCACCAGCGTCGCTCCGCTCGCCTCCGCCAGCCCGCCGGCGCTCTGCTCGCGGCTTTCGGTCGCGCGGTCATAGGCGACCACCTCCGCGCCCCGCGCCCGCCTGGCGTCGCGCTTCACCGACGGCGCGTCGGCGGGCATGACGATCGTCGCGGCGATGCCGAGCCGCTTCGCCGCCCAGGCGATGCCTTGCGCGTGGTTGCCCGACGAGAAGGCGACCACCCCCCTCGCCCGCGCCGCCTCGTCCAGCGCGGTCAGCCGGTGCCACGCGCCGCGGACCTTGAACGCGCCGACGGGTTGCAGCGATTCGGCCTTGAACGCGACGTCGGCGGCCCCGATCCGCGCGACGAACAGGGGCGTCGGCGGCAGGATCGCGGCGACCTTCGCGGCGGCGTCGCGGACCCCTGCGCGAGTGGGCTGTCTCACAATCGTCACAAAAGAAATCCTGCCCCTAAAACGCGCTTTACAGGGGGGTACCCCGACCCTATGTGCGCCCTCCGCTGCCCCATGGGACTTCCAACCGCAAGGCAGCTTCTGAGTCGTCTGTGCCGAAAGGCCATTGGAGGTCCCTTGAATTGCACCAGCATCATCGCGCGCTGGGGCTAGCGCCCCTTTCGACCGGCGGCTCCCCCGTTTCGGGTTCCGCCATCGACATCGCCAAGGGCAAGCCGGTGCAGCCGGTGACCCTCGTCCGTCCGCACGCCGCCGCGCGCGCGGCCCGGTTCTTCGCGCAGGAGTTCCCGGGTCGCTCGATGTACGCGGTGAAGGCGAACCCGTCGCCCGAGCTGCTCCATATCCTGTGGGACAGCGGCATCACGCATTACGACGTCGCCTCGATCGCCGAGGTGCGGCTG
>CAXTWJ010000371.1:0-2997 GCA_964247925.1 uncultured Sphingomonas sp. | reverse complement strand
GCAACGTGCCGCGCTCGACGGCCTGGGCCTGTGCTACACCTTGCGCGAGGCCGTCGCGGAGCCGCTCGCGTCCGGGTCGCTCGTTGAGGTCATGGCGGACTGGTCGCGTCCCGTCGCCGGCGACTTCCTCTACTACCCGAGCCGCCGAACCCTGTCGCCGGCAATGCGGATCCTCGTCGAGCGGCTTCGCTATCGCGGAACATGAACTATTAGCTAAGCAAACCAAATCGACCAGCGAGAAGCAGGAGAGTACAATCATGCGTGTATTTCTGACCGGCGCGACCGGCTTCATCGGCTCCCGCGTCCTCAAAGAGTTGCTCGGCGCCGGGCATGAGGTCCTCGGGCTCACCCGCTCCGACGCTGGGGCGCGCGCTCTGAAGGAGGCCGGAGCGGAAGCCCACCTCGGGACTCTCGAAGACCCGGACAGCCTCGCCCGCGGGGCGGCACAGGCCGACGCAGTGATCCACACGGCCTTCGACCACGACTTCTCTCACTTCGCGGAGAACTGCCAAAAGGACTACCGCGTCATCACCGCCATGGCGAACGAGCTAGTCGGCTCGAACCGGCCGATCGTCATCACGTCGAGCACAGGGATCGGAAACTCGAAGCCGGGCGAGCCGGCCCTGGAGTCGGTGATCGACTGGAGCCACGCGCTGCCACGGATTGCGGGTGAGAAAGCCGGCGCCGAAGCGTCGGAGAAGGGCGTCTCGGTCATCACGGTTCGCCTGCCTCAGGTGCACGACAACGTCAGGCAGGGCATCGTTTCCTTCCTCGTCGAAGTCAGCAAGGCCAAGGGTCTCGCCGCCTATGTAGGGGAAGGGCAGAACCGGTGGCCCGCGGTCCACGTGGACGACGCGGCGCGACTGTACCGACTGGCCGTTGAACGGAACGAGGCCGGTGCCCGCTACCATGGTGTCGCCGAGGAAGGCGTCAGCCTGCGTCAAATTGCCGAAACAATTGGAGCCGAACTAGATGTACCCGTAGCGTCTGTGTCGAGGGAGCAGGCATCTGCACAGTTCGGCTGGTTCGCACCGTTCATGCAGATGGACATGATCGCATCGAGCGATTGGACGCGAACCAACCTGAACTGGACGCCGACCGGTCCCGATCTCGTTACCGACCTTAAGAACATGGATTACAGCAAGGTTGAACCGGCAAGCTAGCAGTTGATCTATTTGGGATCTGAACTCTTCGTCGGGCAACGCCTCCGATACTCGCTATCGGCACGCGGCTGCCTGTCACCCATGCGTCATGGTCTTTGTGCCAATACGAGATCGCGGAGTGCGGCCGTCCAGCGCTCAACGCAGCGCTTCAGCGAGCCGTAGCAACATCGCGGTGACTTCTTGCGGATCGAACGGCGCCGCAGCGCTGCGTACGCGCGCTTCCGCATCGTCCACGATCTCGGAAGCCGCTTCAAGGGCGTTGCGGCCCGCCACCGTCAATTCGGTCGTTCGAATCCGTCCATGCTGGGGATGCGGCGTGCGTGTGACGAAGCCCGAACGCTCAAGCGCCACGAGGATCGCCTGCATCGTCTGGGGGGTCACGAAGGCGCGACGTGCCAGCAATGCGTTCGAAGCTCCCGCTTCGACCGCAAGGGAAGCAAGGGCCGCATATTGCGGCGTGGTCAGCCCGATCTTCCCTAACCGACCGTCCAGGCAGGTACGGAGCGCCTGTTGGGCCTGCTTCAGCGCAAAGCCGATCGTCGCATATGGGTCATTCATCCCGCTCTCGACCTCCGGACTTGACGTATCAGGGCACTGACACATATATCAGTGTCCTGATACTATAGTTTTGGCCTGTCGAAGGGAAGCCAGCCATGCCCCACCTGATCGGACCCGATTTCATCGGCATCCAAGCCGAAGATCTGGACGCTGCGCGGACATTCTACACGGAGGTTGTCGGGCTCACGGCCGCCGCGACCAGCCCGCCCGGCGCCGTCGTGTTCGACACCAAGCCGGTGCCGTTTGCCGTTCGCAAGCCCCTGATCGATCTGGGAGACATGGAACAGCTTGGCGCGGGCGTCGCGATCTGGTTCGGCTGCGACGACGCCGACGCCTTGCACGACCACCTCGTCGATCACGGCACCCACATCGTCTTCGCACCGAAGGACGGACCGTTCGGCCGCTACTTCGCGTTCCGCGATCCGTTCGGCTATACGATCACGCCACACACGATCGACCGGTCTTGAGCGGACGGGCTGCCTGACCTTGACGGCCACCCTCGGTCCGGCGGAATGACCGGCTCGACAAAGCAGCGATGCCCGGCGATGCGCCCCTTCTCGACGCGGCAAACGTCGATACAAAGCACAGCTTGCCCGCTGCGTACCCAAGGTCGCCAGGTCGACCGCTCAGTCGCCGCTAGCGCTCCGGAAGAAATCGATCAGCCCGTCGGGGGCGCGTGCATCGAGGCACAGGTCCATGATGGCGTGCGAGTCGGCGGATGAGGAGGCCGCGCGGGTAAACATCGCGGCTTCATAAACCGCGAGAGCGGCCTCCACATCGCCTGGATGAGCGATGATCGCCTGACCCAGTTCGGCGGCATCGAACAAGGCGAGGTTCGCGCCTTCACCCATCGGCGGCATCAGATGGGCCGCGTCACCGATCAGCGTCACACCCGGCACGCGGTCCCAGCGATGGCCGGTCGGCAGCACGTGCACCATCCGCGCGACCGGCGGAGTGTCGCTGAGCGTGAGCGGCTCGATCAGCGCAGGCGCCCAGCCGTCGAACTCGGCGGCGATCCGGGCGGTCGCAGCCTCGGCGTCCTCGAAATCGACGGCCTCGATCCAGTCGGCGGACCGCCGCAGCTCAACGTAGGTATGGAGGGTGTCGCCAGCCTCGCGATGGGTGACGATTCCCTTGCCCGGCGTCAGCGCGAACAGCGCACCCCCGCCCACCATCGCGGCGGCGGCCGGATGCCGGGCGTCGACGTCGTGCAGAAAGGTTTCGACGAACGTGACGCCCGCATAGGTCGGCATGACATCCGACAGCAGCGGGCGAA
>CAXTWJ010000370.1:441-3002 GCA_964247925.1 uncultured Sphingomonas sp. | reverse complement strand
CACTGGGGGGCAATCATGTCTGGTCGTTCTTCGACAGCGACGTGGACGCGGTCGACCGGTGGCTGGTCGATGATCTCGTGGGGCATCGCTGGCCGGCCTATGACGTGCGCTTCCCCGCCCATGCCCGCACGATCGCGCATGGCTATAACAGCATGGAGTCCGAGCGGTTCGACCGGGTGCTGCGCGCGGCGCCGGGCATCGAGATCGTGCGCGACCGGGTGATGGAGGTCGGGCCGGGGCACGCGGTGCTGGAGCGGGGCGGCCGGGTCGCGGCGGCGGTGATCGACGCGCGCGGCGCGGGCGACCTGTCGCGGCTCGAATGCGGGTGGCAGAAGTTCGTCGGGCTGACGATCCGCACCGAGCGGCCGCACGGCGTCGAGCGGCCGGTGGTGATGGACGCGACCGTCGAGCAGATCGACGGCTATCGCTTCGTCTATGTCCTGCCGTTCGGGCCCGACGAGCTGTTCGTGGAGGACACCTATTATTCCGACACGCCCGACCTCGACGCCGACGCGATCCGCGAGCGCGTGCTCGCCTATGCCGCCGCGCGGGGGTGGACGGGACGCCCGAGCAACCGGCTGGAGACGGGCGTGTTGCCGGTGATCGAGGGCGGCGACTTCGCCGCGTACTGGGGTCCGCCGGGCGCGAAGGCGGGGATGCGCGCGGGGCTGTGCCAGCCGACGACCGGCTATTCGCTGCCCGACGCGGTGCGGCTGGCCGCGCGGATCGGGGCGGCGGCGGACCTGTCGCCGGACGGGCTCGCCCGGCTGACGCACGACCATGCGCGCGAGGCGTGGGCGTCGCGCGGCTTTTACCGGCTGCTCGACCGGATGCTGTTCCGCGCCGCCGCGCCGGACCAGCGCTATCGCGTGCTGGAGCGGTTCTACAGGTTATCCCCCGACCTGATCGGGCGTTTCTATGCCGCGCGTTCCACGCTAGGGGACCGACTGCGCATCTTGGCGGGCAAGCCGCCCGTCCCCATCTCGCGCGCTGTGAAAGCCATTCTGTCGTGAAAACCGCAATCGTGATCGGCGCCGGCTTCGGTGGCCTGGCGCTCGCCATCCGGCTGCAGTCGGCGGGCGTGCAGGTGACCCTGGTCGAGGGCCGCGACAAGCCGGGCGGGCGCGCCTACTATTGGGAGCGCGACGGCTTCACCTTCGACGCCGGCCCGACGGTCATCACCGATCCCGCCTGCCTGACCGAGCTGTGGGCGTTGTCGGGCCGCGACATGGCGGCGGACATCGAGCTGCAGCCGGTGACGCCCTTCTATCGGCTCAACTGGCCCGACGGCACCAACTTCGACTACACTAACGACGATTCGATCCTGCTCAAGCAGATCGCGGCGCTCAACCCCGACGACGTCGCGGGCTATCAGCGGTTCCTCACCTACTCCGCCGGGGTGTTCCGCGAGGGGTACGAGAAGCTGGGCCATGTCGCGTTTCTCGACTTCGCGTCGATGATCAAGGCGGCGCCGGCGTTGGCGAAGTACCAGGCGTGGCGATCGGTCTATTCGATCGTGTCGAGTTACGTGAAGAACGAGAAGCTGCGCGAGGCGCTGAGCTTCCACACGCTGCTGGTCGGCGGCAACCCGATGACGACCAGCGCGATCTATGCGCTGATCCACAAGCTGGAGCGCGACGGCGGGGTCTGGTTCGCCAAGGGCGGGACCAACAAGCTGATCGCGGCGATGGTGACGCAGTTCGAACGGCTGGGCGGCATGCTCCGGCTCGACGACCCCGTCGTGCAGATCGAGACGATGGGCGACCGCGCCACGGGCGTGGTGATGGCGAGTGGCTGGCAGGCGCAAGCGGACGCGATCGCGTGCAACGCCGACGTGATGCACACCTACAAGTCGCTGCTGTCCGGCTCGCGCTCCGCGCAGCGCACGGCGGGCAGGCTGGAGCGCAAGAAATATTCGCCGTCGCTGTTCGTGGTGCATTTCGGCGTCGAGGGGACATGGCCGGGCATCCCGCACCATTCGATCCTGTTCGGGCCGCGCTACAAGGGGCTGCTCTCCGACATCTACGATCACGGCATCCTGAGCGAGGACTTCTCGCTGTACCTCCATCACCCGACCGTGACCGACCCGTCGATGGCGCCGGAGGGGATGAGCACCTTTTACGCGCTGGCGCCGGTGCCGCATATGGGCAAGGCGCCGCTCGACTGGGACGTGGTCGGCCCGCAGCTGGAGACCCGCATCCTGGACGAGATCGGCCGGCGGCTGATCCCCAACATCCACGAGCGGATCGTGACCAAGTTCTCCTATGCGCCGAGCGATTTCGGCCGCGACCTGAACGCGCATCTGGGCAGCGCCTTCAGCCTGGAGCCGGTGCTGACGCAGTCTGCGTATTTCCGCGTCCACAACCGCGACGACCACATCCCGAACCTGTATTTCGTGGGCGCGGGCACGCACCCGGGCGCGGGCATCCCCGGCGTGGTGGGAAGCGCCAAGGCGACCGCGAAGCTGATGCTGGAAGGCGCGCGGTGATCCTCCCCGGCCCCGGGCGGGGAACCCAGGCCCGAAGCGGCTTGGTGGAGGGGGGGCCGCACCCGGCCCTGGC
>CAXTWJ010000370.1:0-431 GCA_964247925.1 uncultured Sphingomonas sp. | reverse complement strand
TTCCGGGGAGGATCGAAGCCTGTGAACCGTCTCGCCGTGTATTGCGGCTCCGCCACCCCCGCCGATCCCGTCTACCTCGACAACGCCCGCCATATCGGGCGCACGCTCGCCGAACGGGGCATCGGCGTCGTGTATGGCGGTGGCAGGCTGGGATTGATGGGGACGATCGCCGATGCCGCGCTGGCGGCCGGGGGCGAAGTGATCGGGGTCATTCCGCAGGCGCTGGTCGATGCGGAGGTGGCGCATCGGGGGCTGACCTCGCTCACCGTCGTCGAGACGATGCATCAGAGGAAGCAGGCGTTCACCGACCTCTCCGACGGCTTCGTGACGCTGCCCGGCGGCACGGGGACGATGGACGAGCTGTGGGAGGCCCTGTCCTGGGCGCAGCTCGGCTACCACGCCAAGCCGGTGGGCCTCTGGCACCTCAACGG
>CAXTWJ010000369.1:292-3025 GCA_964247925.1 uncultured Sphingomonas sp. | reverse complement strand
CGCGCGCCCCGGTCCGCCAGCGCGCGCGCGCAGTTCTCATCCACGCACGCCAGCGTCACCGCCGTCGGCAACCCGCGCGCCACCTCGGCGGCAAAGGTCGGGCCGGACATCACCGCGACCGTCGCGTCAGGATGCGCGGCCGTCGCCACCTCGCTCATCAGCCGATGCGGCCCCGCCTCGATCCCCTTGCCCCAGAGCAGCATCGAGCAACGCCCGCGCGGCAGCCGCTCCAGCACTGCGCCCATCGGCTGCGCCGGTGTCACCACGAAAATCAGGTCCGCCTCGCCGACCGCCTCCAGCTCGGCCGTCGCGCGGATGTCGGCGGACAGCGCGACGCCGGGCAGATACGCGTCGTTGCGGTGCCCGCCGTTGATCGCCGCCACCAGCGCCGGCTCGCGTGCCCAGAGATGGACAGGGTGCCCGCCGCCCGCCATCACCTGCGCGATCGCGGTGCCCCAGGCGCCCGCGCCGATCACGCCGATGGGCGCGCTCACGCCTTCACCCCCGCGCCGCGCACGGCCTCTGCCGCCGGATCGAGGGGCCAGCGCGCGCGCGCCGGCGTGTCGAGTGGGTCGGTGAGTCCGGCCGCGAACCGCTCCACCCCCGCCCAGGCGATCATCGCCGCGTTGTCGGTACACAGCCAGAGCGGCGGCGCGACGAAGCGGAGGTCATGTGCCTGCGCCAGTCCGGTTAGCGCGGCCCGCACGGCGATGTTGGCCGCGACGCCGCCCGCGACCACGAGCGCGGTGGGAGCCCTGGAGACCTGTCCCTCGACTTCGCTCGGGACGAACGGAGACGGTGCGGCCGCTCCCCCCAATCCGTTCGTGCCGAGCGCAGTCGAGGCACCCTCGATCATCCGCAATGCCCGCCCCGTGCGGTCCACCAGGCAGTCGATCACCGCCTGCTGGAACGAGGCCGCGATGTCCTCCGGCGCGTACTCTCCCACCACGCGCGCCACCGCCGCCTTCAGCCCCGCGAACGAGAAATGCGGCTCGGGCGAGCGCCACAGCGGGCGCGGCAAGGGCACCGCGCGCGGGTCACCCGCCGCGGCCGCGCGCTCCACCGCCGGGCCGCCCGGAAAGCCGAGCCCGAGCAGCTTGGCCGTCTTGTCGAACGCTTCCCCCACCGCGTCATCGATCGTGGTCGCCAGTCGTCGGTACCGCCCGACGCCCTCGACGAGCAGCAGCTGGCAATGCCCGCCCGACACCAGCAGCAGCAGATAGGGGAAGTTCAGGTCCGGGTCCGACAGCCGCGGCGACAGCGCGTGCCCTTCCAGGTGGTTGACCGCGACCAGCGGCTTCCCCGCCGCGTGCGCCAGCGCCTTGCCCGTCACCAGCCCCACCATGACGCCACCGATCAGCCCGGGTCCGGCCGTCGCCGCGATCGCGTCCACGTCACGCAGGGTCAGCTCCGCATCCGCCAGCGCCGCCTCGACCAGCGGCGCCAGCGCCTCCACATGCGCGCGCGCCGCGATTTCCGGCACCACGCCGCCATAGGGCGCGTGCGCGGCCTCCTGCCCCGCCAGCCGGTGCGCCAGCACCCGGCGATCGCCCGTCACCAGCGCCGCGGCCGTCTCATCGCAGGAGGATTCCAGGCCCAGCACGATCATGACGACCTCCCCTAAAGCCTTCGACCGGCCATGTCGAAGCAAGGAGGACTGTGCTACGGCGGAGTGGACGTGGCATAGGCGCACCGATGTACGCAAACCCGAACGGTCGCCGTGGCACACAAGGCATGATCGGCCGACGTTTTCACGCGTGTCGTGGCAATTTCGGCAACTTGAACGGCACGGCGGAGAGCGGGGCTTGATCGGCGCCCCCATGCGACTCGGCACCCGTGGTTCGCCGCTCGCGCTTACCCAGGCGGCGGTCGTGCGCGACGCGCTGTGCGCCGCGCATGGCTGGACACCCGACCGCGTCGCCATCGTGCCGATCCGCACCACCGGCGACCGGGTGCAGGACCGCGCGCTCGCCGAGATCGGCGGCAAGGCGCTGTGGACCAAGGAGCTCGACCGCGCGCTGCTGGCGGCCGAGGTCGACGCCTGCGTCCATTCGATGAAGGACGTGGAAACGGTCCGTCCGGAGGGTATCGGGATCGCGGCGATCCTGCCCCGCGCCGATGTCCGCGACCGGCTGATCGGCGCCGCCACGATCGCCGACCTGCGCGAGGGCGCGATCGTGGGAACCAGCTCACCCCGCCGGCGCGCGCAGCTGCTCCGCCGCCGCCCGGACCTCCGGATCGTGCTGTTCCGGGGCAATGTCGATACGCGGCTGGCCAAGCTGCGGGCCGGAGACGTCGATGCCACGCTGCTCGCCGCCGCCGGCCTCGATCGGCTGAACCGGCCTGACATAGGCGCCCCCATCCCGCTCGACGTCATGCTGCCCGCCCCGGCGCAGGGCGCTGTCGGGGTGGAGGTCCGCGCCGACGACGGCGTCACCTTCCTTCAGGTGAGCGCGATCGGTGACCTGGTCACATCCTGCTGCGTCCACGCCGAGCGAGCGCTGCTCGCGGCGCTCAGGGCTGATTGCCACTCGCCCGTCGCGGCGCTCGCGCGGGAGCATGACGGCGGATTGCGTCTCGATGCCGAGCTGCTGGACGAGGACGGGACCGCGCACGTGACCGGCGTTGTCGAGGGCGGGATCGACGAGCAGCTGAGCGACCGCCTCGCCGCCGACCTTGATGTCGGGATGCTCGGCGAAGTAGCGGTTCACGTAGAGCGCCGGCTCGCCGTCC
>CAXTWJ010000369.1:0-282 GCA_964247925.1 uncultured Sphingomonas sp. | reverse complement strand
CACCGGCGCCCCCCCGCGCCCCCGGCGGGCCGGCGGCGGTGCGGCGGGGCCGGCGCGCGCTGGTGCTGCGCCCGGAGCCGGGCAACGCCCGCACGTCGGCACGGCTGCGGGGACACGGCATTCCGGTCACGCAGGCGCCTTTGTTCGCGGTCGCGCCGGTCGCCTGGACGCCGCCGGTCGCCGATCGCTTCGACGCGCTGCTGCTGACCAGCGCCAATGCCGTCCGCCACGCCGGCCCCGGCGTTGCCACCCTGGCCGGCTTGCCGGTGCTGGCGGTAGGGC
>CAXTWJ010000368.1:1147-3030 GCA_964247925.1 uncultured Sphingomonas sp. | reverse complement strand
ACTATGACGGCGACGTCCAGTCGGACCAGGTCGCGCAGGGCTTCGGCAGCCTGGGCTTGATGACCTCCGTGCTGCTCACCCCCGACGGCAAGACGGTGGAGGCGGAGGCCGCGCACGGCACGGTCACTCGCCACTATCGCCAGCATCAGCAGGGCAAGGCGACATCCACCAACCCCATCGCCTCCATCTTCGCCTGGACCGGCGGGCTGAAATATCGCGGCAAGTTCGACGATACGCCCGACGTCACCCGCTTCGCCGAGACGCTGGAGCGCGTCTGCGTCCAGACCGTCGAGCAGGGCGCGATGACCAAGGATCTCGCCATCCTGATCGGGCCGGATCAGCCCTGGATGACCACCGAACAGTTCTTCGAGGCGGTGCGCGGCAACCTGGAGAAAGAGATGAGCGGCTGGGCCTGAGCGGTGAGCCGAGCGCGGCGGGGAACCCGAATCGCGATTTCCTTGTTGGTCAAGCGAAACAATCGAGGGAGTAGCACATGCGTTTCGCCATCCTGACGGCCACCTGCGCCGCCGCGCTCGCCACCGCCGCCACCGCCGAGACCGGGACGGCCCAGACCGGAACGGCCCAGACCGGCACGGTGACCGCCGGCCAGACGGCGCCGGCGACCGGCACCACGACGCAGTCCAGCACGACGACCCAGACCACCACCGCGCCGAGCGCGACCGGCGGCACGGCCACGACGGGGACCACGACGAACACCACCGCGACCGTGGTGAACCCGGCGGTGGGCGTCGCCGTGTTCGACCCGTCCGGCACCTCCGTCGGCACGATCAAGGCGATGGACAGCCAGTTCGTGACGCTCGCCACGCCCAAGGGCGAGGTGAAGCTGCCCGCCGCCGGTGTCGGCCCTGGCCCCAACGGCGCCGCGGTTGGCCTGACCGCCGCGCAGATCGACGCCGCCGTGTCGCAGGCCGCGGCCGCGCGTCCCGCCGCGACGACCGCGACCTCCGACGATGCGGGCGCGACCACGACGACGAAGACCACGACCAGGACGACCACGAAGAAGGCGCGTCGCCACCGTTGATGCCTCGTCCGGGGCGGGCCGCTTCCGCCCCGGATCATCGGTCAGGCGTGACAGCCGACGCCTGACCGCTTAGCGTCCGGGCGTGGCGGGTGCGCGGAGCGGCGGTGGCATCCGCGCCGCGCTGGTGCTGCTCGGGGCGGCGGGCATCGTCATCCCTGCTTTCGCCCGCTTCCGGATCAGCCCGGTCATCGGCTTCATCCTGGTCGGCATCGCCGTCGGCCCGGCTGGGCTGGGCGGCTCCGTCGCCCGGGCGCCGTGGCTGTACCACCTCACCATCACCAACCCGCACGCGATCGAGCCGCTCGCGGAGATCGGCATCGTGCTGCTGTTGTTCTCCATCGGGCTGGAGCTGTCGTTCCGCCGGCTCTGGGCGATGCGCCGGGCGGTGTTCGGCATCGGCGCGGGCGAACTGCTGCTCGCGGCCGGCGCGATCGGCGGCGCCCTGCTCTGGGCGGGGGAGCCCTGGTCCGGGGCGCTCGGCCTGGGCCTGGCGCTGGCGCTGTCGTCCACCGCCCTGGTGCTGCCGCTGACGGGCACGACCAGCCCGCTCGGTCGCGCGGCCTTCGCCGTCCTCCTGTTCGAGGATCTCGCGCTGGTGCCGATCGTCTTCGCCCTGGGGGCGCTGGCGCCGGGCGAGGACGGTCGGGTCGTCACGACGCTGCTCGCCGGCATCGCCACGCTCGGCGCCATGTTCCTGGTCGGGCGCGCGCTGCTGCCCCGCCTGTTCGCGCAGGCCGCCCGCACCAAGAGTCCGGAGCTGTTCCTGGCCGCCACGCTGCTGGTGGCGATCGTCGCCCGCGTCGGGACCCCCCGCGGCCGCCGCTCACCCAAACAACGCGCC
>CAXTWJ010000368.1:594-1137 GCA_964247925.1 uncultured Sphingomonas sp. | reverse complement strand
GCGTGTTGCCGCTGGCCGCCCGCCCCATGGGTCGGGCGGTGTGCCGCGCCGCCCGGCTGGGGGGGGCGATCGGGGCGGGCGTGGGCACCGCGGGCGTCGGCCTGTCACCCATCATCGGCGCGCTGCTGGCGGGGCTGCTGATCGCCGAGACCGCCTATCATGAGGAGGTCGAGGCGATCGTTCGCCCATTCCAGGGCCTGGCGCTGGGCGTGTTCCTGATCACCGTCGGCATGCGCCTCGACCTAGGCGTGGTGGCGGCGGAGTGGCCGCTGCTGCTCGGCGCGCTGGCGGGCGTCGTGCTCCTCAAGGCGGTGATCACCGCCGCCCTGCTGCGGTGGAGCGGCACGCGCTGGAGCGTCGCGGTCGAGGGCGGGCTGCTGATGGGCAGCCCCGGCGAGACCACGCTGGTCGTGCTCGGCGTCGCCACGACGGCCACGCTGATCGCTCCCGCGACCGCCGCCCTGTGGCAGACGGTGACGGCGCTGGGCATGACGCTGACGCCGCTTCTGGCGCGCACGGGCCAGTCGCTCGCCCGAAGGCTCG
>CAXTWJ010000368.1:284-584 GCA_964247925.1 uncultured Sphingomonas sp. | reverse complement strand
CCCGTGGGCGGCCGCCGCTACCGGACCTGCCGTCCGACGGGACGGCTCCGGGCACGGTGATCATCGGCTTCGGCCGGGTCGGGCGCATGGTGGCGGAGCTGCTGCAGGCGCACGGCCGACCGTTCCTGGCCGTGGACGCCGACGCGGACGCGGTCATGGCCGCGAGGCGCGAAGGGCTGCCCGTCGCGTTCGGCGACGTCGCCCGTGCCGACCTGATCGAACGGCTGGGCCTGGCCGGTGCCGCGGCGCTGGTGATGACGATGGACGACCCCGCCCTTTCCGTCCGTCTGGTCCGACGGG
>CAXTWJ010000368.1:0-274 GCA_964247925.1 uncultured Sphingomonas sp. | reverse complement strand
CCCTGGGAGAGCTCGCTCCAGCTCGCCGAAGCGGTGCTGGTCGATCTGGGCGTCGCCTTGGGCCCGGTGATCTCATCCATCCACGAGAAGCGCGATGTCCTCCGCCGCGCTCTCCGCGCCGACGCCGGCCTCCATCGTGATCCGCGTATCCGCCGCGTGCGCGACCGCGTCGCGCGCTAGCCGGGATACCAGCCGAACGGCAGCAGCCGCCGCGCCAGCGCCTTGGCGCCGCGCGCATCGCCGCGGTCCAGCGCGGCCGCGACCAGCGCGGCGC
>CAXTWJ010000367.1:0-3049 GCA_964247925.1 uncultured Sphingomonas sp. | reverse complement strand
GCAGCTTCTCCAGCTCGTTGACGACCGCCTTCAGCCGCTCCTCGAAGTCGCCGCGATAGCGCGTGCCCGCCAGCAGCGCGCCCATGTCGAGCGAGTAGATGACCGCGGGCAGCAGCACCTCCGGCACGTCGCCCTCGACGATCTTGCGCGCCAGCCCTTCGGCGATGGCGGTCTTGCCGACGCCGGGATCGCCCACATAGAGCGGGTTGTTCTTGGACCGGCGGCACAGGATCTGGACGGTGCGATCCACCTCCGGCCCGCGGCCGATCAGCGGATCGACCTTGCCGTTCTTGGCCTTCTCGTTGAGATCGACGCAGAACTGCTTCAGCGCGCTCTCGCCGCCCTTCTTGTCGGCCTGGCCCTTGCTCGGCTTTTCCTCATCCGCGCCCTTGGGCGTGGAGGCTTCGGCCGCGCCACCCTTGCCGACGCCGTGGCTGATGAAGGACACCGCGTCGAGGCGGCTCATGTCCTGCTGCTGCAGGAAGTATACGGCATAGCTCTCGCGCTCGGAAAAGAGCGCGACCAGCACGTTCGCGCCCGTCACCTCGTCGCGGCCCGAGGACTGGACGTGCAGGATCGCGCGCTGGACGACGCGCTGGAAGCCCGAGGTGGGCGACGGGTCGGTCTGCTGATCGACCTTCAGCGCGTCGAGCTCGGTGTCCAGATACTGCGCGACGGTCGTCTTGAGCTCGCCCAGGTCGACCGAGCACGCGGTCATCACCTTGGACGCGTGCTCGTCATCGACGAGCGCGAGCAGCAGGTGCTCCAGCGTCGCGTATTCGTGGCGACGGGACGATGCGGCCTCGAGCGCCTTGTGCAGCGTGGTCTCGAGCGCGGGGGCGAAGGAAGGCATTCAGATTACTCCGGTGGGCCGCCAGGGACGCGATCCCGTTTCACCCCATGTCGGGATGCCACGGCCCCGCATCAAGCGCCCGGAGCTGACCCTGGCGCCTAGGACTTGAATAGCTGGTCAGCGCTTGCGCGATGGTTAACGGCGCGTTCAATCTTCTGACGGCAGCGCGCGATCTCGCCGCTAAGCGCCGTGATCCGGTCCTCCAGCTCCGCGACCGAGAGCGGGTCCAGATCCTGGCGCACCAGCTGGCTGAGGAGGTCGCCGGGGCGGGGCAGCGCGTCATCTGCTTCCATGGCGACGCAACGTTGACCCTCGCGCCGGCCAAGTCAATAACGCGCACGCGAACAGGGGCCAGGCCGATGACGATCCCGGACACGATGCAGGCGATCGACCCGGACGCGCCCGGCGGGCCGGAGGTGCTGCGCCTGGTCGAGCGGCCGGTGCCGCGGCCGGGCGAGGGCGAGGTGCTGATCCGCGTTCACGCGGCCGGCGTGAACCGGCCGGACGTTCTGCAGCGCAAGGGCGGTTACCCGCCGCCGCCGGGCGCGCCGTCGATCCCGGGGCTGGAGGTGGCGGGCGAAATTGTCGCGGTTGGCGCCGGGGTCGATGATGTGGTGATCGGCCAGCCGGTCTGCGCGCTGCTCGCGGGCGGCGGCTATGCCGAATATGCGGTCGCGCCCCATGGCCAGTGCCTGCCGGTGCCCGACGCGCTCAGCTTGGTCGAGGCGGCGGCGATCCCCGAGACGCTGTTCACCGTGTGGACCAACCTGTTCGAGCGCGCCTATGCGACGGAGGGCGACACGGTGCTGGTGCATGGTGGCACGTCGGGCATCGGCACCACCGCGATCGCGCTGGGGCGACTGTTCGGGCTCACCGTGATCGTCACGGCCGGCTCCGACACGAAGTGCGCCCGTGCGCTGGAGCTGGGGGCGGCCCAGGCGATCAATTACCGGACGGAGGACTTCGTCGAGCGGGTGCGCGCCATCACCGGCGGCCGGGGGGTCGCGGCGGTGCTGGACATGGTCGGCGGCGAGTATGTCCCCCGCAACCTGCAATGCCTGGCGGACGACGGCCGCCACGTCTCGATCGCGGTGCAGGGCGGGCCGGTGGCGACCGTGCCCATCTTCGAGATCATGCGCCGGCGCCTGACGCTGACCGGCTCCACGCTGCGCCCGCGCGACGCGGCCTGGAAATCGCTGGTCGCCGACGAACTGCACCGCACGGTGTGGCCGCACGTGGAGGCCGGGCGCTTCCGGCCGGTGATCGATCAGGTCTATCGGCTGGCCGAGGCCGCCGCCGCGCACGCCCGCATGGAGGCGGGCGACCATGTCGGCAAGATCGTCCTGGAGGTCTTGCCCGGTCAACCGGCCGGCACGTGAGGGCGCCGGCCGGGCGACGGCTCAGTTGCTGTCGGAATCGTCGTCGTTGGTCGCGACCAGCACCACCACGACCAGCGCGGCCAGGATGCCGATGGAGATCAGGGTGCCGGTCGGCACCGACGCACCCAGCCGGTTGCCATGCACGGACGGCGCGGCCGCGCGCAGCGACGGCGCGGCGGTTGGGTGCGCAACCGGGGCAGCGGCCGAGGCGATGGTGGCGGTCATGAGCGCCGCAGCGCCGGCGGCGCCCAGCAGCGCCTTCAACATGGACATACGAGAACTCCCTTTGATAGCCGGGTCATTCTAACGACACGCGACGGCAGGCGCCCGTGCCGAATCGCGGCGCCGCACGATTAGGGACGCCCTGTTGCGGGCAGGTTACAGCCGCCTTGCCCTCCGCCCGCCGCCGGGTTAAGCCGATCGGCAGCACAGGCCGCTCCGTGACCGGGGCGGCCGTTTCTTTCTGTGGAGTACGCCCCCGTGGCCCAGCCCCTGATGCCGCACGCGACCGCCTCCTGGCTGGTCGACAACACCTCGCTATCCTTCGAGCAGATCGCCGACTTCTGTGGGCTGCACATCCTGGAGGTGCAGGCGATCGCCGACGACACCGCCGCGACCAAGCTGACCGGCCGCGATCCCGTCCGCGCGCATGAGGTGACGCAGGAGCAGATCGACCGCGCGCAGGCCGACCCGAACTACCGGATGCAGATGATCAAGGGCCCCGAGCAGGTCCGCCGCACCAAGGGGCCGCGCTACACGCCCGTGTCGAAGCGGCAGGACAAGCCCGACGGCATCGCCTGGATCATCCGCAACCACC
>CAXTWJ010000366.1:0-3052 GCA_964247925.1 uncultured Sphingomonas sp. | reverse complement strand
GATCGGGACTGCCCCGATGCCGGCCGGTCCTGCCCGCCGCCCGCCATCGTTTTTACGCTGTCCTACAACCCCCCGTCCGTGCCCTACCCTGCCGGATGAGCAAGCACAGCAAGCGGCATCGCCGCCCGTCGCCGCGCCGTCCCGCCGCTTCCCAGCGGCCGACCGCGCCATCCTTCACCCCCGTGCCCGTCCGCGCCCGCCACGACGGCTGGTCGCCGGCCAGGCAGGTGGCGTTCCTGCAGGTGCTGGCCGGCTGCGCCTGCGTGGAGGAGGCGTGCCGCGCGGTCGGCATGTCGCCGCGCTCGGCCTACACGCTTCGCGCGCGGCCCGATGCGGTCAGCTTTCGCCAGGCCTGGGACGTGACCCTCGACTATGCGCTGAACACGCTGGCCGACGCGATGATCGGTCGAGCGATCCACGGCGTCGCCACGCCGATCTTCTATCAGGGGCAGCAGGTGGGGGAGCGCCGCCGCTATGACGAACGGCTGGGCATGTTCCTGCTGCGGACGCGGCAGCCCGAACGCTACGGGCCGGGGCGCGATCGGATGCTGGTGGTGCGCGAGAATCCGGACGGGGCGGCGGCGATGATGGCGGCGGCGATCGCGCGGGTGGCCGAGGACGGGCTGGCCGACCAGCAGGGCCGGCCCCGCCCGCCGCGCGCGCCGCTGCAGACCACGGTCATGCGGGACGACCCGCAGGTGCAGGAGGAGCTGGCGCGACAGCAGGCGGAGGCGCAGCGCCAACGCGACGAGCGCGCGTGGCGGCAGACGCTGACGTCGTGGGCGGAGGATGACCGGGCGGGCGATCCGGGCGGCGACGTGGCGTGAACATCGTGAACTTCCGGGCGCGCGCCGGGCCGGCGGCGGATCACAGTCGCGGCAGCGTCACCCCGCGCTGGCCCTGATACTTGCCGGCGCGGTCGGCATAGCTGACCTCGCACGGCTCGTTGCCGGCCAGGAACAGGAACTGGCACGCGCCCTCGTTGGCATAGACCTTGGCCGGCAGCGGCGTGGTGTTGGAGAACTCCAGCGTGACATGGCCCTCCCAGCCGGGTTCGAGCGGGGTGACGTTCACGATGATGCCGCACCGGGCATAGGTCGATTTGCCCAGGCAGATGACCAGCACGTCGCGCGGCACGCGGAAATATTCCACCGTGCGGGCGAGGACGAAGCTGTTGGGCGGGATCACACACACGTCCGTCCGGCGATCGACGAAGCTGTTGGCGGCGAAATGTTTGGGGTCGACGGTCGCCGAATCGACGTTGGTGAAGATCTTGAACTCGTCGGCGACGCGCGCGTCATAGCCATAGGAGGACAGGCCGTAGGAGATGCACCCCTCCCGCCGCTGCGCCTCCACGAACGGCTCGATCATGCGATCGCCCAGCGCGCGCTCGCGAATCCAGCGGTCGGACATGACGGTCATGGGCGGCCTTCTGCGGGCAAGGGCCGGACGGAGCAAGCGGCACGTTGCGGCGCGCCAGTTGCGGAATGGCGAGGTTTACGCTCGCTTATCAAGTGCCAGGCAGAAAGCGCAAGATCATGGCGCCAGGACGGGAGAGGCAACACAATGTGGTCGAGTTGGGTCGGGAAAAGGCAAGCCGAACGGGAAGCTATGGTGGCCCGCTTCGATCAGCTGATCCAGTGCCTTGAAGAGACTCTGCCGCCCTCCGCGGCCTCTCACGAAGGTAGCGCGCCATACGCTTTGGCCGTTATCGCGGGAGAGGTCGTACAGAAATTGACCCTGCTCGGTCGCCAGAATGCCGGCCTTGTCAATGGCCCACCTGATGTCGTTCTTGTGAGGCGGGCGGGGGTATGTACCTGTTCGGCGATGCCTTCTCGACGGCACTGCTGGCGTCCGGCTCGGGCCTATTGCCCCAGATCGCACGATGGGGCGGGCTGGCAAGCGGGCCAGACATGTTCCTGCCCTGGTTCGAGCGTGTGGCTGCGACGGTCGGGGGACCAGCTTTCGGGGTGCCAGACGGGAAGCATTTCGGCGATTGGTCGCTCAGCACACTTGACGCTCTGAAATCAGGTCCGGCAATCAGGGCTATGTTGGCGCAGGCTGGGCTGCCGCCGGTTCACTGGCCGGAGACGCTGGTCAACGTGGCCTGCTACGCTGCCTGCTCACCCGCTCGGCCCGACGAGGGGGAAAGAACTGATTGGGCGCACCTCCTGCTGACGGCAGCCGTGTCCGGTGCGCACGTGTACACGCAGGATGACGATCAAGGCTCGAGGTCCGCAGGACCGAATGCATGAGGCAGGAGCGTCGACAAGCGATATTCCTCGACCACGCCGCCCGTGACCCCCGAACAATACACCGTCAGATCGCGCCCGCCGACGCCGGCGGCTTCGTTCAGCACCTGACGACAACGGCCGCAGGGGCGGATGGGGTCGGTGCCGGCGGCGGCGCCGCCCTGGATCATGCCGCCGACCACGCCGACCGCGACCACGTCGGCGAGGCGGCCCTGCGCGCTGGCCGTGGCGATCGCGACCGTCTCCGCGCAGAGCGACAGGCCGTAGCTGGCGTTCTCGACATTGGCGCCGGTCACCAAGGTGCCGTCGGTCAGCAGGACGGCGGCCCCGACCGCGAACCGCGAATACGGCGCGTGCGCGTGGCCCGCGGCGGCGCGCGCGGCGGCGATGAGCTGATCAGGCGTCATGGCGCGACGACGTCCCAGTCGAGGGGGGCCGCGACGCCGTCCACCCGGCGCATGTCGCTGGCGCGCCACAGCCGCCAGGGCCGGGCGGCATATCCCGGGCGGAACAGGTCGCCCGTGACCCAGACGGGGCGGTCGAGCGCGCGGGTGATCCCCCAGCGACGCTCGGCGGCGCGCGACACGCGCAGGATGACGGGCCGGCCGGTGTGCGCCTCCACCGCGGCGGCGAAGCGCCCGACGGCGGCGGCTACGTCGCCGGCACAGTCGCCCGCGTCGATCGCCACGGCGGGCGGCAGGGCATCGGCGGCGCGGGGGACGACGGCGTTGAACGCGTCCGCCTGCGCGCGCCCGTCGGCGCAGGGGTCGAACTGATGAACGGCGCCGCCGATGCCCTGC
>CAXTWJ010000365.1:0-3053 GCA_964247925.1 uncultured Sphingomonas sp. | reverse complement strand
TGCCTGACACGATGCGGCTCGACCGCTTCCTGTGGTGGGTCCGGCTGGCGAAGACGCGAACGGCGGCGCAGGGGATCGCGGCGGACGGGCGCCTGCGGATCGACGGGCGCGTCATCGACCGCTGCCACGCGGCCGTGCGCGTCGGCAACGTGCTGACCTTCCACGCGCACGGCCGCGTCCGGGTGGTGCGCGTCGCGGCGCTTCCCCTGCGGCGTGGACCCGCGCCGGAGGCGCAGGCGTGCTATACCGAGCTGGGTGAGAACGTGTCGCAACAGGCGCCTGCCGATTGACGAGCGCCCGGAACGCCGCCTAGCAGCACCGCGTTGGACGTCGGCACAGCCGGCCAGGGAGCTGCGACCATGACCTATGTCGTCACCGATGCCTGCATCCGCTGCAAGTACATGGACTGCGTGGAAGTGTGCCCGGTGGACTGCTTCTACGAGGGCGAGACGATGCTGGTCATCAACCCGTCCGAGTGCATCGACTGCGGCGTGTGCGAGCCCGAATGCCCGGCGGAGGCGATCCTGCCCGACACGGAGAACGGGCTGGAACAGTGGCTGGAGCTGAACAGCACCTTCTCCTCGCAATGGCCCAACGTCACGCGCAAGGCCGACCAGACCCCGGCGGACGCCGACGAGCACAAGGGTGAGCAGGGCAAATACGACAAGTATTTCAGTCCCGAAGCCGGTACGGGCGACTGATCAGGCACGACCGCGCCCTGACTCAGGCACTGGTAATTTTGTTTCAAAGCTGTTAAGGCGTCGGCCAACGGGCGATCCCGCCCGCGTGCTAACCCCTTTGCGCCGTCAGGGCAGCCTTTGCGGGCCTCCGCCGCCCGCCGCTGCCCGCGTGGCGCGTGCGAGAAAGGCTATCCATGGCTGCCAAGGCGCTCCACTTCGACGTCGGTGATTACGTCGTCTATCCCAAGCACGGCGTGGGCCGCGTGATCGAATTGCAGAAGCAGGAGATCGCGGGCACCAGCCTGGAGCTCTACGTGCTGCGCTTCGAGAAGGAGCGCATGACGCTGCGTGTACCCACCAACAAGGCCGAATCGGTCGGGATGCGCAAGCTGTCCTCCGACAAGACGATGCGCGAGGCGATGGACACGCTGAAGGGCAAGCCCAAGGTGAAGCGCACCATGTGGTCCAGGCGCGCGCAGGAATATGAGGCGAAGATCAACTCGGGCGACCTGGTGTCGATCGCCGAGGTGACGCGCGACCTGTTCCGCGCCGACGACCAGCCCGAGCAGAGCTACTCCGAGCGCCAAATCTTCGAGGCCGCCGCCAGCCGGCTGGCGCGCGAACTCGCCGCGATGGAGCAGATCGAGGAGCCCAAGGCGCTGGAGAAGATCCTGGACATCCTCCGCGCGGCGGCGGCGATCTACAACAAGGAGAAAGCGCCGGCGTAACGCGCTGCGCTTGGTCCGACCCCGCTTCGCGGGGGCAGGCTCGGCACGGCTTCGCCGCGACGTATCCTGACAAGAGGGCGGTCCCGCGGGGCCGCCCTTTTTGCGTTTGCGCCCGCCAACAAGTGTGTTACCCGTCCAGCACAGTTGGGGAGAGTGACGCATGGTGAAGCTTCTGCTCTGCGCGGCGCTGCCGCTGATCGTGGCCTGTTCCATCCACACCGGCGATGACGACGGCACGCCCGGGGTCGCCGCGCAGGGGACGGGCAAGACCCGGACCTATGCCGTCGCGGGCTTCACGACCGTGGAGCTGCGCGGCTCGGACGATGTCGACATCCGCGTCGGCCCGGGCTTTTCCGTGCGCGCCGATGGCGACGCGGAGGTGCTGGATCACCTCAAGATCGAGAAGGTGGGCGATGCATTGCGGATCGGGCGCACGCGCACGGCGGGCTGGAGCTGGGGCGGGCACGGGGCCAGGATCTCCGTCACCATGCCCGCGCTCGCCGCGACGGCGGTCGCCGGATCGGGCGATGTCACGATCGACCGCGTGGCGGGCGCTAGCTTCAAGGGCGAGAGCGCCGGCTCCGGCGACCTCAGCATCGGCCAGCTCGCGGTCGGCGACGCGCACTTCTCGCTCGCCGGCTCGGGCGACGTGAAGGCGGCGGGCGAGGTCAAGGCGCTCACGATCGAGATCGCCGGCTCGGGCGATGTCGATGCCGGCGGGCTGAAAGCGGCGCGCGCCGACATCTCCGTCGCGGGCTCGGGCGACGTCCGCGCCGATGTCGATGGGCCGGCCAAGGTCTCCGTCATGGGATCGGGCGACATCGACCTGGGCAATCGCGCGCGCTGTCAGGTCAGCAAGATGGGGTCCGGTTCCGTGCGCTGCGGCGGCTGAGCCAATGCGCTGGCTCGCCCTTTCGCTGATCGTGGCGGCGACGGCCGCGCCCGGGGCGGAGCGTCGTCCCTTCGTGTCGTCGTTCGAGCGGCTGCGCGTCGAAGGGCCGTTCGCCGTGACGGTCACCACCGGCGCGCCGCCGGGCGCGCGCGTGTCGGGGGACGCGGGCGCGCTGGACACGGTCGAGGTGCGACAGGACGGCGCCACGGCCGTGGTCCGGCGCGCGACCGACCGCTGGGGGGAGAGCGGGCAGGTGGCGGCGACCGCGCCCGTCACGGTCACGCTCTTCACCCCGACGCTGTCCGGGGCGAGCGTGATCGGCGCGGGCGTGGTGACCGTGAACAGATTGAAGGGCGCGCGCATCGACCTGTCCGTCGCGGGCACCGGCTCGCTCACCGTCGCGGCCGCCGATGGCGCCGACGTGATCGCCCAGTCGATCGGCAATGGCCAGATCACGCTGGCGGGTCACGCGGCCCGCGCGCGGCTGGCGGTGAACGGCGCGGGTGCGATCCACGCCGACGCGCTCGCGGCCGACACCGTCGTCGTGCGGCTGGACGGTCCGGGCGAGGTGGCCGCGCGGGCGCGCTACACCGCCGACGTGGTCAACACCGGCCTTGGCCGGGTCACGATCGCGGGCACGCCCAAATGCCAGGTTAAGACCGCCGGCGGCGGGCCGGTGCTGTGCGGGGCGGGAGCGTCGGGCCAGTAGCCGTGCGGGTGCGCGGCGCCGCGGCAAGCCGCGTCGTCGAACCT
>CAXTWJ010000364.1:0-3057 GCA_964247925.1 uncultured Sphingomonas sp. | reverse complement strand
CCCCGCACCCGCGCCTCCCCCACCGGTCCCAGCGCCAGTTCCGTCAGGGCCCATACCATCGCGTCCGCCCGGTCTGGCGATGCGCCCGGCCCGGCATATCCGCCGCAGACCTGCAACCCGGCCAGTTCCGCCTCCAGCAGCGGGAAACGCCCGGCGAACGCCGCCCGCCCCTGTTCGAACAGGGCCGCGACCGGCTCGGCGCGGGCCGCTTTGCCCCGCGATGCGTGGACCAGCTTCACCGGCAGGGCTGCGGCCGCCGCGCGCAGCACGCTTCGCACCATGTCGCCGCCCTGGTTGCGCTCGGCGATCACCCGGTCCGCGCCCCAGCGTTCGTACGCCCGGGCCACCGCCGCCGCCCATCCTTCGGGCGAGGCGCCGACGGCGCTTTCATCCGCCAGCACCGCCCATCCGTCGTCGGGCAGCGCGGCGACCACCACGATGCCGCAGGTTCCACCCGCGCCGGCCGGCGGATCCACCCCCACCACGATACGACGCGCGCCGGCGCCGAGCGCCGCGGGATCGGCGTCGCGCCGGCATCGCTCGATCAGCGCGAGCGGCCACAGGCTGCCCTCCACATCCGTCAGGATGACGCCGTCCAGCTCCTCCGCGCCCGCCCGCGTCCCCAAATACCGCCGCTCCACTGCGTCGAGAAAGGCCGGGGGCAGGAAGGCGTTGGCCCGGCTGCCGCCACCCGTCACGACCGTGTCGGGTGCCGCCGCCAGCCCCGCGACGAGGCTGCCCGCGCGCGGCGTCGTGGTCACCACGGCCTGCGGATGGCGACCGCGCCGGAGCCCCAGCTGAAGATTGTCCCATGCGGCGCCTGCCCGCGGCCACTTCGCCAGCTCGTCGGCCCATGCGAAGTCATGCTCCGGTCCACGCAGGCTCCCGGGCGACGCGGCGGAGTAGAGTGTCGCGCGCGCGCCGCCCGCGAACATGATCTCGCGGCGCGACGGGCTCCAGCCGGCGATGTCGCCCGGCTCCGAGCAGGCGAGAAGGCCGCTCGACCCCTCCACCATCACTCGGCGCGCCTCGTCCAGGTTGCCGGCGACCAGCGCGATCCGCGTCTCCGGCCCACCTTCGCGGGCACGGGCGAGCACCCACTCCGCCCCGGCGCGCGTCTTGCCGAAGCCGCGGCCGCCGACGATCAGCCAGGTCCGCCACGGACGCCCGTCGGCCGCCACGGCGGGCGCCGTCTGCCCTGCGATCGCCCAATGCACGAAGCGATCCAGCTCCAGCACGTCCGCGTCGGACAGCGTGCGCACGACGTCGGCGGCTTCGGCCGGGTCCAGCGCCGCCAGCACGGCGGCCAGGTCACCTGTCACGCTCGCCGTCCCGCGCGCGCGCCGTGCGGACGGCCGCCGATTTGGCCAGCAGCGACCGTCGCGCCGCCTCCGGGCCGCTGGACTTGACCGGCATCCCATAGGGGCGGCCGCCGGCGTCGGTCGAACGGCGCAACCGCAGCAGCTGCAGGGCGGTCTTCGCGTCCATGCCGGTGATCGCCGGCGGCTCCTCGCCCGGCACCAGGGCGCGACGGGGCCGCTCGGCCGCCGCGCGCGCCTCGGCCATCAGCGCCATTTCCAGGTGCACGCGCCCGTCGGCGAGCGCGGCGACCCACTCCGCCCGGAACGCGGCATCGGCATGGTATCGGTCGTAAGCGCCATGGGGCGAGACACCCGCGACCGCCGCCGCCGCCCTGACGTTGGACGTCGTCCTCAGCGCGCTGAGGAACCGGGCCTGCTTCTCCGGCGTGAAGCTGCACGGCTTCGCGCGTTCCAGCCGGATCGTGCCCTTGCCCGAGCTGCCCACCACCATCTCTCCCCGTGCGTGTGCCCGGGGTGCCGCGGGCTCGACCGCGCGCGCCGCGGCCGCCCTTGCCAGCGCGCGCCGGCCGTTCCTGACCGCCGTGCGCCAGCGCGCGTCGAAGTCGCGATCGAGCTTGCGCTGCCGGTAGGCCCAATAATGGCTGATCCCGCACTCCCGCAGCGCCAGCCGCACATTGGCCGTCCGCGCCAGCGCCGCGAGCAGATCGGCGCATCGGCGCGCGCTGTTGACCTTGGCCGGCACGTCCACCTCCCCCACCGGTCCCCTTGCCCGTCCGCGCTGCGACCGTTCTCCCTATGTTCCATATCCGGGCGGTTTTGTCATGTCGATCTAACCAGATCGGTTCGCGGTATTGGCATCATCAACAGAAATGGCCCGTCGCCCGTCAATTCACCCCAGCAGGCTCGCCGTCGCCACGACCAGTCCGTCGATCGTCACCGACGCCAGCGCCTCCCCCAACGGCTGCTCCGCCCGCTGGGCATAGCCGTCCGCGCCCGGGGCATGATGCACCACCACGCGGTCGCCATGGACATCGACCACCCAATATTCGGCGATGCCCGCCCCCGCGTAGAGCTCGGCCTTGCGGCCCAGGTCGGTGGCGAGCGTCGAATCCGCGATTTCGATGACAAGCGCGATCGTATCCGCCGGGATTTCGCGTTCGCCCTGGAAACGTGTCAGCACGACATCCGGCTCGGGCGCACTGGTCTGCGACACGCGGACGGTAGGCTCGATCAGCACTTCCAGGTCGCTGCCCGCCTGCTCCAGCCAGTTGCCGATGATGCGCGCCAGCCGCGTCTTCACCCGCGCGTGCCGGCTGCATTGCGCGTTCACACCGTAAATGTCGCCATCGATCAACTCGGTCTTGGCATAGTCGTCGAACGCGCCACGGTCGCTCAGGAGCAGGAAGTCGTCCACGCTCAACCGCACCCGCTCGGGCGTGTCGTTGACGCGGAAGGGCGCGTTCATGGCGGCAGGGTAACGCGCGGACGGGACAAAGGGAAGCAGACGCGAAATGGCCCGCCAGGATGACCGGGCGGGCCTTTTCACATCTTCGCCGCGCCGGCCTTGGGCCAGGATCTCGCGTCTTCCAGGGCCGGCTCGCCGCGTCCCGCGGCCACGCGGCATATCGTTTGCCTCTCCCGCCCGCGGGAGCCGGTTGGGTGAGGGTCTTCTTCTTCCCGACTTTGCCCTCACCCGCGCCCGGGAGAAGGTTGGGTGAGGGTGGTGGTACTCCCA
>CAXTWJ010000363.1:0-3060 GCA_964247925.1 uncultured Sphingomonas sp. | reverse complement strand
CCCCTGGCGGGGGAGGATGAACTGATCGCACAGCCCCTGCTCCTCCTGCCTGCTGCCTGCTGCCTGCTGCCTCCTGCTCCCTGCTCCCTGCTCCCTGCTCCCTGCTCCCTCTTCCCCAAACCACCCGGATGAACTAAGCCAAGTGAACTAAACTAACCGGAGCACCCCCATGCTGACCGTCAACATCCACGACGCGAAGACCCGCCTGTCCGACCTGATCGCGCGCGCGGTCGCGGGGGAGCCGTTCATCATCGCCAAAGCGGGCAAGCCGATGGTCAAGGTGGAGGCGCTGGAGGCGGCGGCGGCGAAGCCGTCCATCATCGGCATCGCGAAGGACTGGTTGGTGCTGCGCGATGGTCCGGGCTTTCCGGAAGACCTGCCGCCGGATGAGCAGGCCGAGCTGGAGCGGCTCTGGTATGATGGACCACTGTTTCCGGAGGACCGGCGCAGCGACGCGGCATGACCGCCAGTCTCTTCGACACGCACGTGCTGCTGTGGGCCATGGCCGACCATGCGCGGCTGTCGCGGCGGGCGATGGAGCTGGTCGCGAGCGAGGCGAACGTGCGGTGGTTCAGCCCGGTCAGCATCGGTGAGATCGCGATCAAGTGGCAACAGGGCAGGCCGGACTTCCCATACTCTCCCTATCGCATCCGTGACGACCTACTCCGCGCGGGCCTGCAGGAATTGCCGTTGACGGCCCTCCACGCCTGCCGCCTCGCCGGTCTGCCGCCGATCCACAAGGACCCGTTCGACCGGCTGATGGTGGCGCAGGCGCTGGCCGAGGGCGTGCCGTTCGTCACCGCCGACGCGGTGCTGGCGAACTATCCGGGACAGGTGATCGTGGTGTGAGGCGATCGGGTCGGGGCTGTCCGGTTGTGCTCGGTGGCGGCCACTCCTGCGGGCCCATGCCCCATCCTGGATACAACCGTCCGACTCCGATTGATCGCCGTCCGTCAGGATGATGCGAGGACCGCTTCGTGTCGTCCTTTACCGGAACCCATCGACTTGAAAGTTTCCAAACAAAACCTTCGCGTCATGCTCCGTGCTGACCGGAGCGCTCAGGAAGAAGTATTTCGCGACATTATTGTTGAAGAGCCTGGCGTCAGCGATCTTGGTGCGGTCGATGTAGATCCGCTCGTTGTCGCCATCGACGGCGATGGAAACGTGCATCACGCGGTTCGCGAACCCGTGCATATCCATCTCGACCGAGTGGGTGTACCCCGTGGCGCTGCTAGCGACGCCACCATCCCCGGCATAGCCGAACGTGACGGCGTTGATCGCGCCATCGTTATAAGCATCTTGCAAATAGGTGCGGACGCTGTTGTCCTTCGCGAAGCCAGCGTGAATGAAACCGATATCTCTGGTGGACTCGGTTGCCACGACAAGATCGAATTGCACGGTGAAACGCGAGGGCAGCCGAGGAGGAGCGGCAAGCTTGTAGGATGCGAAGTTCTGAAGCTTGAGCCATTTGCCTGGCAAGCCCTGGACTGTAACGACGTCGCCGGACCCGTTCGTCTTCCAGCCGGCGGGCATGCTGCCGATGGTCGCGTTGGCGAAATCAGTCCGAACGAGCGGCTCTGTTCCAGGAACGAAGTCGTCAACCTGATCGATGATCAGTGGGCGACGTTCACGATCGGAAACGACCGAGTCCTGGCGCGCCTGCTGGGTGACGTCAGCCTGACGCCGTATCTTGGCGGCTGCCTCGTTCTTCATGCTATTCAACAGGTCGCTCAACTGCGCGTCGCTGGGGGCGCTCAACGCCAAGAGCGGCAAGACAGATGTCAGACGAACGGCCTTGCGTAGCGACATGATGATGGTGCCCCTCAGACTCGGCGACGTGCCTCTGTTCTCGCGTATCGGCCATCCCAATGAGTCGCATCCGCCGTAGGCCACGCCGGCAGGACTCCTCCGATCGGACCCAAACGTAACGCCAACCTTGGTTTCCCTCAAGAGCCAGCGCCGGACTGGCATGACCGCTTTCGCCTGTATCTTGGAGAATACGCACCAGTCCCTTGCCCCGAGCGGCGCGGCGGGCCTTCTGGGCAACGCCACGGCCACGGGTAGCGGCCGCCGCGACCATGCGCGGTGCGGCATTCGCCGGCGAAAAACGCTGTCCTACAGCCCGCGCCATGTGACAGGTGGTCCGCTCACTTCCGGCGAGAGGAGCGGGCGATGGGCGGGTGCATCAGGTGGACGGTGGATACGGAGCGGGCGTTCCTGAGCCAGCTCAGGCTGACGGGGCGGGTCGATCGGGCGGCGGCGTTCATAGGGCGCAGTCCGCAGGGCTGCAACGAGCGGCGCAAGCGCCGTCCGGATTTCGCGGCGGCGTGGGACCGGACGCTGGCCGAGATGGCGGCGGAGCGGCTGGCGGACGCGGCGGCGGCGACCGCGGCCGATGGCGAGCCCGCCGGCTTGCCCGAGACGCGGACGCGCCACGATGGCTGGACGCTGCAGCGGCAACATTCCTATGCCCGCGCGCTGGGCGAAACGGGCAGCCACACGGCGGCCGCCGCGCGGGTCGGGATGTCGCGCGAATCCGCCAGGCGGGCGCGGGGCCGGATGCCCTCGTTCGCCGCGATGTGCGCGGAGGCGCTCCACCGGGGAGCGCCGTCGCCGGTCGAGGCGGCTCGTCAGCGCGCGATGGACGGCTGGGATGAGCCGGTATTTTACGGGGGCAAGCTGGTCGGGCAGCGCCGGCGCTATTCTGACTCGCTGCTGCGCTTCGTGATCGCGCAGGACTCGAAGAAGCCCGCGCCCGCCCTGAAGGTCGTGACGTCGGAGCAGACCGACCGATCCATCCTACGCAAGCTGAGCGCCATGACCGCGCATCGCGACCGGGAAGCCCAGGCGCGCGAACAAGCGGAGCTGGACGCCTTCGCCCAAGCCTGGGGTCCGCACAACTGGATGAAGAGGGAAACGCCGCCGCGCCCGACCCCGCCCTGATCCGGCGCGACGGAACAAGTCGTGATCGGCGCGGTTGTGCTGGACAAGTTATTCCGTTGAAAGGGAAACACTGATGCAGATCAAGTTCGCCGCGCTCGCGCTCGCCCTGTCGGGCGT
>CAXTWJ010000362.1:0-3069 GCA_964247925.1 uncultured Sphingomonas sp. | reverse complement strand
CGGCGCATGTTCTCGCGGATGCGGTCGTCGATCACGATCTTGTCGTTGATCGAATAGCCGATGATGGTCAGCACGGCGGCGACGATGTTGAGGTCGAACTCGAACCGCGTCAGCGCGAAGAAGCCGAGCGTCATCAGCAGGTCGTGGACGATCGCCACCACCGTGGAGACGCCGAACTGCCATTCGAAGCGCAGGATCGCGAACAGGCCGATGCCCAGGATCGCGAGCACCACCGCGAGCACGCCGTGCTGGATCAGCTCGCCCGAGACCTTGCCCGACACGGTGGAATAGCGCGAGAAGGTCGCGCCGGGGAAGCGCTGCGCCAGCGCCGCCTCGACCTTCTTCACGACCGCGTTGGTGGCGCCCTCGTCCGCGCCCTGCTGGACGGGAAGGCGTACGGTCAGCGTCCGGCCGTCGCCGATCGGCTGGATCAGCGCTTCGCCCACGCCCAGCCGATCCACGGCCGAGCGGACCTGTTCGATCGGCGGCGTGACCTGGAACTTCTCCTCGATCATCAGCCCACCGACGAAATCCACGCCGAAATTCAGCCCGCGCGCCACCGTCAGCCCGACGGCCAGCACGCTGAGCAGCAGCGTCAACCCGAACGCCAGCCCGCGCAGGCGGACGAAGTCGATGTTGGTGTGGTCGGGCACGACCTTCAGGAGGCGCATCTCTTCTCTCCGCCTCAGATGTTGATGGCTTGCGGCCGCTCGCGGCGGACCCACTGCGCGACCAGCATCCGCGTGAACGTCACGGCGGTGAACACCGACGTCGCGATGCCGATCAGCAGCACCACCGCGAACCCCTTCACCGGGCCGGAGCCGAGCGCGAACATGACCGCGCCCGAGATGCCGTGGGTCAGGTTCGCCTCGAAGATGGTGCGGCTCGCCTCCTTGTAGCCCAGCTCCACTGCCTGCACGACCGATCGTCCGCGCCGCCGTTCCTCGCGGATGCGCTCGTTGATCAGCACGTTGGCATCCACCGCCGTACCGATCGTCAGGACGAACCCGGCGATCCCCGGCAGCGTCAGCGTGCCGCCGATCACGGCCAGCACGCCCAGGATCACGAACACGTTGATGACGACGGCGAGGTTCGCATAGGCCCCGAACCGCCCGTAGGTCACGAACATGAACGCGACGACCAGCACCACCGCGACGGCGGAGGCGAGGATGCCCGCCCGCTTCGAGTCGGCGCCCAGGTCGGAACCGATGGTGGACTCTTCCACCACCTTGAGCGCGACCGGCAGCTTGCCCGAGCGCAGCGCGATCGCGAGCTGGTTGGCGCCGTCGACGGTGAACCCGCCGGAGATCGACGCGCGACCGCCCAGGATCGGCTCGCGGATGCCGGGCGCGGAGATCACCTTGTTGTCGATGATGATCGCGAACGGCTTGCCGACATTCTCCTGCGTCACGCGTGCGAAGCGACGCCCGCCGACTGCGTTGAAGGTGATCGCCACCTGCGGCTCGTTGGTCTGCGACTCGAACTCCTGCTTGGCGTCGATCAGCTGGTCGCCCGTGACGATCGCCGACCGCTTGACGGCTATCTTGCCCGCGCCTGTCGCGAAGGACAGCACCTGGCTCCCCGCGGGCGCGCGGTTCTGCGCGACGTCGGCGGGGTTGGCATTCTGATCGACCAGCTTGAACTCCAGTTTCGCCGTCTTGCCGAGCAGGTCCTTCAGCGCCTGGGGGTTCTGCAGGCCCGGCACCTGCACCACGATGCGGTTGGTACCCTGGCGAATGATCGTCGGCTCCTTGGTGCCGAGATTGTCCGTGCGGGTCCGCACCACCTCGGTCGCGTCCTTCATCGCGGTGTCGATTGCCTGGGCCAGCCCCGCCTGCGTCGGCTTCAGGACGAAGCGCGAGGTATCGACGACCTGGATATCCCACTCGCGCTGGCCCGTGGTGCCGACGCCGCCGCCGGTGATGCCGAGCAGCTTCTCGCGCGCGGCATCGACCTGGGTCGGGTCGCGCAGCAGGAAGGAGAGCTGGCCGTCGCGGGTCGAGATGTCGCCGATGTCGATGCGCGGTGTGCCGCGGCGGAACTCCGCCTGCACCTCGTCGCGCTTGGTCTCCAGCCGCGAGTTGGCGAGGTCGGACGTGTCCGCCTCCAGTAGCAGGTAGCTGCCGCCAGCCAGGTCGAGGCCCAGGTTGAGGCGGGGATGCGGGATCGCGCCCCAGCCGTCCGTCATCCGCTCGGGCAGGAAGGACGGAATGGCGAGCGCGCACAGCACGGCCAGAATGCTCCAGATCCAGGCCACCTTCCAGCGCGGGAAATCCAGCATCGTCGCGCGCTCAGTCGTTGGCGGGCTTGGCGGCGGAGGTGGTCACCTCGGCGATGGTCGCCTTGACGACGCGGATGCGCGTGTTGGCCGCAATCTCCAGCTCGACGAAGCGATCCTCGACCTTGGTGACGCGACCGAGCACGCCACCGGCGGTGATGACCTGGTCGCCCTTCTTCACCGCGGCGATGGTGGCGGCAAGCTGTGCCGCGCGCTTCTGTTGCGGGCGGATCAGCAGGAACCAGCCGGCGGCGAAGAGCAGGAGGAGCGGCGCGAACTGGACCAGGAAGGCCAGCGCGCCACCCTCGGCGGCCGTGCCGGTCGCGGTCTGGGCATAAGCGGGGGTGATGAACATCGTTTCCGTTGAGCAATGGAGAGCGGCGGGCCGGCCCGCGCGGGAGGTCCGGCCGCTAGCCTCGGGTACGATTGGGCGCAATCGGCGCGGGGGCGGGCGGCGGGTGGCATCGACCGCGCCCCCGGCCTAAGGCCCGCCGCTCGGTCGGGGCGTAGCGCAGCCTGGTAGCGCATCACACTGGGGGTGTGGGGGTCGCAGGTTCGAATCCTGTCGCCCCGACCAACGCGCGAGCCGCGCGTGGCCGCTGCGCAGCAGCGACCAAAACGCGCCAGCGCGGCCGGCGGAGCGAAGCACCCGTCCAACGTCACGATGCGGCTACGCCGCGACACGATCCTGAAGCTGTTTCTTTCCCACATAACCCCGCCCCCGAGCCGGGATCCCGCTGCCTTGCCGGGGGCAGAATAAAACGGGCCCCCGCGCAGGCCCCGGGGTCGCC
>CAXTWJ010000361.1:1075-3086 GCA_964247925.1 uncultured Sphingomonas sp. | reverse complement strand
CCACCCTGCTGCTGCTCGCGGCGGGCCGGTCCGAGCGATTCGGCGACATCGGGTCGCAGCTCGACGCCGAGTTCCTGGGGCGGCCGCTGGGGCTGCACGTGGCGGTGACGCTGGAAGCCATGCCCTTTCGCGAGCGCATCGCGGTGACGGGGCGGGCGGCGCTCGACTATGCCGCGCACGGCTTTCGCGTGATCCGCAACGAGGACGCGGAAGGCGGCATGGCGTCCTCCGTCAAGCTGGGGATCGCGTGCGCGCGGGCGCAGGGCGCGCGGGCCGTGCTGATCGCGCTCGCCGATATGCCGCGCGTCACGGCCGCGCACATCCTGCGGCTGTTCGACGTGACGGAGGGGCCGGACACGGTGGTGGCGTCGAGCGACGGCGTCGAGCCCTGCCCGCCCGCGCTGTTCGGCAGCGGCCGGTTCGACTTCCTCCAGTCCTTGGATGGCGACGCGGGCGCGCGCGACCTGGTCCGCGCCGGCCGACACGTGGTGACCACGCCCGCCGAGCTGATCGATGTCGATACGCCGGAGGATCTGGCGCGGTTGCAAGCCCTGATCCACTCCCCGGCCGCGATCACCCGCGCGGCGGATCGACGGACGCAGCGGTGGGGGGATGAGGTCTAGCGGGAGCGCCGCGGCGTGACGTCGAACGGGTTCGGCGCTGCCGACCAGTCGGCCGGGCTGGCGCGATGGGCGCGGGCGTGGCCGCGCTCGCGCGGCGCCCTATTCGTGCCGTAACGCGTCAATCGGATTGAGCCCCGCCGCCCGTCGCGCCGGGAAGTAGCCGAACACGACGCCGATCACGGCTGAAATCGCAAAGGCGATCATGTTGATGCCCGGGTCGAACGTCCAGGGCACCTGCATCAGCGGCACGAGCAGCAGGATCACGAGCTGGGCGAGGCCGAGGCCGATCAGGCCGCCGAGGCACGACAGCGCCACGGCCTCGACCAGGAACTGGAGCAGCACCTCGCGCGCGACCGCGCCGATCGCGAGGCGGATGCCGATCTCTCGCGTGCGTTCGGTGACGCTCACCAGCATGATGTTCATGATGCCGATCCCGCCCACCACTAGGCTGATCGCGGCGACCGCGGCGACGATGCGGGTGAGGAGCGTCGTGGTGGAGGTCAGCGTGTCTCTGATCTGCGCGGTGTCGAAGATGTTGAAGTCGTCGTCGCGCCCCGCCCCGATGTGGCGGCGCTCGCGCAGGATGGCGCTGATCGCGTTCTGCACCGCCGTGCTCGAATAGCTCGGATCGGTGCCGACCAGCATGAGGCGGATGTCGCGGCTGCCGGTGAAGCGGCGCTGCACGGCCTTGATCGGCATCACCACGACGTCGTCCTGGTCGCCAAAGCCGCCCTGCCCGCGCGTCGAGAGCGTGCCGATCACGTCGCAGCTGACCGCGCCGATCCGCATCCGCTTGCCGACCGCCTCGGTCTGGCGAAACAGGTTCTGGCGCACGGTGTTGCCGATGAGACAGACCGCCTTGCCCGCCTCCTGCTCCGGCCGGGTCCAGTAGCGGCCGCCGGTCAGCGGCCAAGGCTGCACGGTCAGAAAGGCGCTGGTGGTGCCGTTGATCTGCGTGGACCAGTTCGCGCCCTCATAGATCGCGGTCGCGGCCGAGCTGGCCTGTGGCGCGACCGCGGTGACGCCCGCCACCTCGCGCGCGACCACATCCACGTCCTCCGGCTTGAACGGGGGCGGCTGTGGCCCGCCGCCACCGCGGCCGAAGCCCTGGCCGGGGCGGACCTGGAGCACGTTGGAGCCGAGCGCGGAGATGTTCTGCTGGACGGCGGCGGTGGTCGCCTTGCCCAGCGTCACCATCGTCACGACCGCGCCGACGCCAATGATGATGCCCAGGATGGTGAGGAAGGAGCGCAGCTTGTGGCGGGCGATGGAGCGCAGCGCGAGGAGGAGCGTGGTGCCGATCATGATGCGTCCTCCCGACCATCCTTCTCCACCCCCGCGCAAGCGGGGGCCCAGCTACGGAGGACTCGAGGGGGTGGCCCGTTGCT
>CAXTWJ010000361.1:0-1065 GCA_964247925.1 uncultured Sphingomonas sp. | reverse complement strand
GCGTTGGTGCTCTTGACGACGACCGACATCGACCAGGGCAGCCTGCGCGGCAAGGCGCTGCCGCGCGGCTTTCTCGCCTTTGGCGAAGTCGGGCTGGCGGGCGAAGTGCGGCCGGGGCCGCGCGGCCACGCGGCGGGGGGCGCGGCGGCCCAGCGCGGGGTGGCGGTGGGGGGGGCGTTTCAGCCGGCGCCCCCCCTCCCACCTTTCCCCCCCCCCGCCCACGGGGGGGCCCAGCTACGGAGGACTCGAGGGGGTGGCACGTTGCTTGCGGCGGCACGGTGCTGGGCCCCCGCCTTCGCGGGGGTGGCAAGGAGGTCAGGCATCAACTTTCGTCCCCTGCCGATGTCCCTGCTCAATGCGTTCCACCAGCCCATCCCTGAAATGCACCACCGTGCGCGCGAAGGCGGCCATGTCCGCTTCGTGGGTGACCATCAGGACGGTGATGCCGCTGTCGCGGTTGAGTTCGGTCAACAGCTCCATGATCTCGATCGAGCGTTCGCTATCGAGGTTGCCGGTGGGTTCGTCGGCGAGGAGCACGGCGGGCTGCGTCACGATCGCGCGCGCGATGGCGACGCGCTGCTGCTGGCCGCCCGACAGCTCGGCGGGGGTGTGATCCCACCAGTCCGCCAGCCCGACCTTGTCGAGCGCGCCCATCGCGAGCGCGCGGCGCGCGCGCTTCTCGTCGCCGCGATAGAGCAGCGGCAGCTCGACATTCTCCAGCGCAGTGGTGCGGCTGAGCAGGTTGAAGCCCTGGAACACGAAGCCGAGATAGCGCCGCCGCAGCAGCGCGCGCTGGTCGCGGTCGAGTGCCTCGACGGGGTGTCCGCGGAACAGGAACGTCCCCGCCGAGGGCACGTCGAGGCAGCCCAGGATGTTCATGGTCGTCGATTTGCCCGAGCCGGACGGGCCCATCACGGCCACGAAGTCGCCCGCGGCGATGTCGAGATCGACGCCCTTCAGCGCCTGGAACGCGGTCGGGCCGGCGCCATAGGTCTTGGTGACCGAGCGGAGCGCGATGAGGGGTGATTCCCTCTCCCCTTCAGGGGAGAGGGAGGGAGGCGCGCG
>CAXTWJ010000360.1:0-3086 GCA_964247925.1 uncultured Sphingomonas sp. | reverse complement strand
CGCCATATGCCGCCCGACTGGTCCGCTCCCGGCGCGCTGACGCCGACGCGCCCGAACACCTGGCTGGTGCCGGTCTCCGCACATCAGGCGGGTCGGGCCGGGCCGGAGGTGCCCCTGCTCCCGCCGATCGTGAACGGGGTCGATGAGGAGGCTTATCGCCCGGTCGCGACCAAGCGCGACTTCACCGTCGTGCTCGGCCGCGTCGCGCCGGAAAAGGGCTTTCACGTCGCTGCCGAGGCCGCGCGTCGCGCGGCCGTCCCGCTGGTCGCGGCGGGCAAGCTGTTCGGCTATCCCGACTATGTCCGCTATTTCGTCGAGCAGGTCCGCCCGCAGCTCGACCGGCGCCGCCGCTTCATCGGACCCATCGAGGGCGCGGCCAAGCGCCGTCTGCTGGCGCAGGCCCGCGCGCTGCTGATCCCCTCCACCGCGCCCGAGACCTCGTCGTTGGTGGCGATGGAGGCGCTCGCGTCGGGCACGCCCGTGATCGCCTTCCGCAGCGGCGCGCTGCCCGAGATCGTCGAGGAAGGTGTCACCGGCTTCCTCGTCGATGACGCCGCCGGCATGGCGGACGCGATCGGGCGCCTGCCCCGCTGCCCCCCGCCCGGGGCCGGGGCGGCGGCGGGGGCGCGGTGCAGCGCCCGCCGCACGACCGGCGCCTATCTGGACCTCTACCGGCGGCTGGCGGCATGATCGACGGCACCATCCTGCGGGCCTGCGCGGCGGGTGAGATCTCGCCCGAGATCGCCCTGTCGCGCCTGCTGCTGTCGGGACGGGCGCCCGATCCCGCCGAGCTCGCGCGCCTCGCCGAGTCCGGGCCGTTGCAGGCGCTCGCCGACCTCGCCGATCGGCATCGCGACCGGCTGGAACCGTTGAGCGCGCTGGCCCGGCGCGGCTTCGATCCCGCCGGCGATGACCCAGTCGCGGCCAGCGCCGCCCTGTTCGACCGGCTCGCGGACGAGGCGCCGGAGGCGGCGGTCGCCTTTTACAGCTTCGGCGATCCCGCCGCGCTCGACGCCGCGACGGCGGAGCTGGTCGCGGTGATCCGCGAGTGGGTGCCGGTGACCGGCCGGCGCGTGCTAGACCTCGGCTGCGGCATCGGCCGCGTGTCGCTGGCGCTGGCGGGCGAGGCCGCGTCGGTGATTGGCCTCGACGTCTCGGCCGGCATGGTCGGTGCCGCGCAGGCCAGGGCAGGGGACACGACGGTCCGCTTCGCGCAGGCGAACGGCCGTGATCTGGCGGGCGTCGTGAATGCCGGCATCGACCTCCTGCTCGCGGTCGATAGCTGGCCCTTCCTGGTCAGCGCCGGCGACGACGCGGTGGAGCGCATGGTGGCGGAGGCCGCGCGCGTGCTGGCGCCCGGGGGTGCCTTCATCGTGTTCAACTGGTCCTATCGCGGCGACCCCGCGCGCGCCGCGGTGGACGCGCGCGCGCTCGCGGACCGGCACGGGTTCGAGGCGCTCCGGATCGGCGAGCGGCCGTTCACGGTCTGGGACGGCACCGGCTTCCACCTGCGGCGGCGCGCATGACGACGGACGAGCACTGGGCGCTGTGGCGTCGCGACCCGCGTGCGACGCCCTTTCAGTCGCCGGCGTGGATCGAGGCGTGGTGGGCGCATTTCGGCGGCGGCGAGCGGCACGATCTTGAAGCACGCGACGCGGCCGGCCGGCTGATCGGCGCGCTGCCGATGCACGTCTGGGATGATGGCGGCGTCCGCAAGCTGGTGCCCGTCGCCGCCGGCCATAGCGATTACAGCGACGCGCTGATCGACCCGGACGCGGCGGACGCGGCGCTGGCCGGGTTGTGGGAGGCCGCCCATGCCTGCGGCGACCGCTGGGACGAGCTGCTGCTCCCCGACCTGCGCGAGGACTCGCCGTTGCGGCGCTGGCCGGGGAATGAGGAGGCGGGCGAGGTCTGCCCCGTCCTGACACTGCCCGCCGAGCCGCCGCTACTCGGCGGGCTCACCAAGTCGCAGCGCCGCAAGGTGGTCCACGACCGCCACCGCGCCGAGACGCTGGGTGGCGTCACCGTCACGCTCGCCGGACCGGCGGAGATCGACGCGGCGCTCACCGCGCTCTTCGACCTCCATGCCGCGCGCTGGCGGCTGGAGGGCGAGGCGGGGGTGCTCGCCGACCCGCGCGTTCAGGCGTTTCACCGCGCCGTCGCGCCCGCGCTCGCCGACGCCGCGCTGCTCCGGCTGGCGGTGGTCCGGCACGAGGGGCGGATCGTCTCCGTGCTCTATGCCCTCGCCGATCCACGGCGCGGCTACAGCTATCTGATCGGCAGTGATTTTTCCGTGCCGAAACAGAGTTTCGGTACGCTCGCCTTCGCGCACGTCATCGAGGGGTGCTTGGAGGCCGGCGCCCGCGAGTTCCACTTCCTGCGCGGCGAGGAGCCGTATAAATATGGCTGGGGCGCCGAGCCGACCCGCACGGTCAGGCGAACCATCCGGCGGCGCTGAGCCGGGCGAACAGGTCGTCGCGCAGGGTGTCCAGCGCGGCGGGGGTCCACGCCTCCACTCGGGCCGTCAGCTTGGGCTCGGTCCCCGACGCGCGCAGCAGCCACCAGCCGTCGGGCGTGGTGACGCGCAGCCCGTCCGTCCGGTCGATGGCCGCGCCGCCCAGCCCTGCCGCGACCGCTTCCAGCACCGCCGCCTTTCGCTCGTCCGGGCAGGAAAGGCGCAGCTCCGGCGTCGCGAACGTCTCGGGCAGCGCGCGGCGAAAGCTCGCCAGATCCGGCCCGTCGGCCAGCGCGGCCAAGAGCCGCATCGCGACGTGCAGCGCGTCGTCCGTGCCGTTCCACCGATCGGCGTAGAAGATGTGCCCGCTCATCTCGCCCGCGAGTGGCGCGCCTTCGTCCAGCATCCGCCGCCGCACCAGGACATAGCCCGACGGCGACAGCACCGCGCGCCCGCCGGCGGCCGCGATGCCGTCGAACAGCACGCGGCTCGACTTCACGTCGGCGACGATGGTGCCGCCGGGCCGCGCGCGCAGGGGCGCGCGCGCCAGATAGAGCAGCAGCGGGTCCGCCCAGATGATCGCGCCCTCGCCATCCACCACGCCGATCCGGTCGCCGTCGCCGTCGAACGC
>CAXTWJ010000359.1:0-3092 GCA_964247925.1 uncultured Sphingomonas sp. | reverse complement strand
TCCCCGCGCCGCTGCGCGCGTTCGTCGATTTCGTCGCCGCGAACCGCGAGCCGAACGAAGAGAATGTCTTGTGGCCGGAGCGAACGCCGTAACCGCAATGATGTCAATTTCCGGCTCCGGCAAGTTTGCGCCAGGCCAAGCCGACAGGCGACTCTCCGTGCAAATATCACATGAAGGAAGCGGCGCGCGGCGATCGTCTCAGCTGGAATACGCGTATTGGGATCGTGTGCGCCCGGTCACTTCCATCTTCGTCGAACGCGCGCCAGACCGGACGAATAAGAAACTCCAGACCGGCCTGCCGCACGCCGCCGAGGCACTCCTGGGCGCAGAACCCGAGTTCAGAACTTTGGCGCCAAAGCGAAGAAACTGAACGGTTTGGCCACGCCGCCCGATCCAAGATCGCGCATTCGCGCTCCGGGCTGCGGGTCTTCATCAGCTGCAACCACCTCTTCTGCTGATCCGCTCCGAAGCGAGGCCGCAGCCAAGGTCACGCTTTCGGTGCCGAGTGGCGAATGGCGCCGACGGCTTCGAGGCTCGCCGCCGTGTCGATGAGCGTTTCCTCGACAGGGCGGTAGGACCAGCCAAGCTCGCGTTCAGCCTTGTCGCTCGATGGCTGCCGCACCTTGCCGAGTTCGAAGAGTTGCCCGCGTATGGCCGCGTCGAACAACCCGGCAAGGCGGACCAGCACATCGGGCAAGTTGCGGGTCGGGACCTTGCCCGCCCGCTCGCCCAACCTGTCCTTGAGAACCCGTGCAATCTCCCGCATCGAGATGAACGGACCGGAGCCGATATAGCGCTGCCCGGCGGCCCGCGGCGCCGTCATCGCCCGGAGGTGAAGGTCGGCGAGATCGCGGACGTCGACCACCGCGTAGCCAAAGCGCGGCAGGCCCGGTATGCCGCCCTTCAGCAGTAACGCCACGATCTGAACCGACGCGCTGGCGTCCTTGTCCAGTACCGGCCCCAGCACCAGGCCGGGCTGGATCGCGACCCATTCCAGGGCACGCGGAAGATTGGGCAGCTCGGCCCAGGCGGCCAGCTCGGCGATCGTCTTGCTGCGGGTATAAGGGACGTTGTCGCGGTGATCGGGGTCCGTCCAGTCGGCTTCGGTGAACAGATGACTGTTGGGATCGTCGCGGCCGTACATGACGGCTGCGGACGACGACGTCTGAACGACGCGCTCGACCGCGGCATCGGCGGCCGCGCGCATCACGTTCAGCGTTCCGTCCCGGGCGGGCCGGATGAGCGTTTGCGGGTCCTTGGGCACGGTAGGGGGAAGGGGCGAGGCGATGTGCAGCACGTAGCGCACGCCCGCCATGGCGGGGACCCAGCCGCTCGCATCCGTCAATTCCGCAGCCACGAACGACAGCGCTTCGCCCGGATCGACGCCTCCGCGCGCGCCGATCAGCAATTGCCGCACCTCGTCGGCGCGGTGCGGCGAACGCAATGTGCCGCGCACCCTGTAGCCCTTCTCGAGCAGCCCCAGGATGCAGTGTCCCGCCACATAGCCGGAAGCTCCTGTCACCAGCACCAGATCGGAGTTCTGCTGAAGCATGATGACTATATAGCACCGCTATATCATCCTGTATAGCAACGCTATAGAGGGGACAGAACGCCGTGAAGGAAGTGAACACTAGAGATGCGCTTCTTCGGGCCGCGGAGCGACTGCTCGAGCAGGAAGGCCCGGACGGCGTGACGACCCGGGCGGTCTGCGCAGTTGGGAAAGTACAGGCACCAACGCTCTATCATCATTTCGGGGACAAGGCCGGCCTGCTGGACGCCGTCGTGGAGAAAGGGATCGACGCCTTTCTCACACGGAAGCGAGCGATCGCCGAAACGCCGGACGCTCTGGCGGACTTAGTGTCGGGTTGGGATGACTTCATCGACTTCGCGTTGGATCGACCCCGGCTGTTCCAACTGATGGTGCAACGCTCTGCGGACAAGCCTAACCTCCTCGATGCGGCTATGGCTACGACCGCAGCGCGTCTCGCGCGCTTGGATGACGAAGGCCGCCTGCAAACCGATGTCGCATTCGGATGCAACGCCCTGCTGGCGCTCTCCATCGGGGTTGCGGCCCTGCCTACCATCGGCGTCCCAAAGTCAAAGGTGAAGCAGATTGCGCGATGCCTGCTGATGGCGACGCTTGAGGTCGTTGTTCGGCGCCTTTAGAGCGGGATAGCCTTGGTTTGTAGCGTGATCCCGCGAGGCTTTGGATCTCACTCCATATTTTTTGCTCAGCGGAGCCAAGCCCTGATGAGCAGACCCTACACGATGAAATTCCACGAGCGGCTGGTGCGCGCCGTCGAGGTTGAAGGTCTTCGCGGCGCCAGGCTGCGGCCCGGTGAGTTGCCTAGATCTTAGACGCGAAACGATGCGAAGGATGACATCTGCCGAAATGGAGTTCCGGTCACGCTGCTACCGGACCATGATCGTCCGAATGGATTCGGGCTCTCGCCTCTGACCTCGGCAATATTCAAGAAGTGGTGCAGGTGGTCGGGGTCGAACCGACACTCCTTGCGGAACCGGATTTTGAACGGCCATGCGTCTCTCACCAACCGCGAAATAGAGACGTCGGAGATTGACCGGAAAGCGGTCTACGCCGCCAAATATTTTGCCCCGCTGGGGCGAAGCCACGCGCACTCCAGCAAAGTCGGGCGGCCGACTTGAGCTTGACATAAGTTCAAAGCTCTTTTTCACATCTCACCACCGGTCTACGTCTGCGTGCGCCACGATGAGGAAGAGGGTTCGGCCATGACCGAGCGGACGTTTTTAACAGCTGACGAGGTCTCGGAACGCTACCGCGGCGAAATCAGCGTTGGGACCCTGCGCAACTGGCGGTCCATGCGCGTCGGACCCGCGTTCGTGAAGATCGGCAAGGCCATCCTGTATCCCATTGACCAGCTCGACGCGTGGGACGAGAAAAACTTAGTGGCTTGCCGTGCTTCAAGGCGACTCACGTTGACCGAGCAGGAGCCAGCGTGATGATCACGGGGAGGCATGAATTGCTGATCCCATTTGCCGCTCTCAGGAGTTCAGTCGTCAGCCTTATTCTCGTCTTGAGTCAACCACTTAGGCGCTGAGGCTGTGTTGGTGCA
>CAXTWJ010000358.1:0-3093 GCA_964247925.1 uncultured Sphingomonas sp. | reverse complement strand
CCGGCGGCGCCGCGCGCGGGTCACCGAAGCCGCGCACGCGCCCGCCGTCGCCGACCACCGTCGGGCCCGCGACCCGCTGTCGAGCGACCACGGGCGTCAGCGACGCCAGCGCGCCCGTGGCTCGCAGCGGGGCCGAGGCGAACTCCTGCATGAACACTTCGCCATGCCCCCCTTCCAGCAGCACGGCGACCGGCAGCCCATCGCCATGGCTCACCAGGTGACGCGCGGCGACGGCGGCGAGCGAGGAATAGCCCGCGACGCTCGCGTCCCAGCCCAGCGCCAGCCCGCGCGCGGCCGCGATGCCGACGCGGATGCCGGTGAAGCTGCCCGGCCCGACATCGACCAGTATGTGGTCCGCGCGACCGCCACCGGGCAGGTCGCCGATCATCGGCACGAGCCGCTCGGCGTGCCCTCGCCCGACGCGCGCGCCCACCCGCGCGATCACCTGCCCCGCCTCGATCAGCGCGACCGAGCAGGCGGCGGTGGCGGTGTCGATGACGAGCGTGCGGGTCACCCCTCCCCCTCCCCCGAAGGGGCGCGGGAATCAAGCGATCCGGTTGAAGCGCTCGAACTCCGGCCGTGGCAGGCGATCGTGGATGCTGGCCGGGTCGCCATGGCCCAGCGTGGAAAGGAAGTTGGTCTTCACCGCCGGCTCATCCGCGAAGAACGCCTTGTCCACCTCACCCGCGTCGAAGCCCGACATCGGCCCCGTGTCGAGCCCCAGCATCCGCGCGGCGACGATGAAATAAGCCCCCTGCAGCGTCGAGTTGCGGAACGCCGACGCCTGTCTGAGCTCCGCGTTGCCGGTGAACCAGCTGCGCGCGTCGGCGTGGGGGAACAACCACGGCAGCTGCTCGTGAAAATCGGTGTCCATGCCGATGATCACCGATACGGGCGCCTGCCTGATCTTGTGCTGGTTCTGCGCCGACACGCAGACAGCGAGCTTCTCCTTCGCCTCGTCGCTGACGCACCAGACCAGCCGCGCGGGCAGCTGGTTGGCGGAGGTCGGCCCCCACTTCATCAGCGCCCAGATGGCGTGGAGCTGCTCGGTCGAGACGGGCTCATCGAGGTAGCCGTTATAGCTCCGGGCCGTGCGGAACACCGCGTCCAGCGCGGCGTCGTCCAGAGGGTGGGCCATCGTATAATCCGTTCGTGTCGAGCGAAGTCGAGACACCGTTGCAGCCGTCCCTCGACTTCGCTCGGGACGAACGGACGGAAAGGCTAAACCGCCCTCACTTCGCTTACCTCCGGGACATAGTATTTGAGCAGCTGCTCGATGCCCTGCTTCAGCGTCGCCGACGAGGACGGGCAGCCGGCGCAGGCGCCCTGCATCCGCAGGAAGACCTTGCCCTTGTCGAACCCGCGATAGACGATGTCGCCCCCGTCATTCGCCACCGCCGGGCGCACGCGCGTGTCGATCAGCTCGCGGATCTGCGCCACGATGTCGGCGTCGGCCGGATCATCCGTGAAGGCCGCCTCCGCCGGCGGCACGCTGAACCCGGCGGAGGGCGCGCGGAACAGCGGCATGGCGGCCGAGAAATGCTCCAGCAGCAGCTGCAGCACGTCGGGCTTCAGATCGCGCCACGCGACGCCGGGCGCGGCGGTGACCGACACGAAGTCGCGCCCGAAGAACACCCCCGTGACATCGCCCAGGTCGAACAGCGCCTGGGCCAGCGGGCTCGCCTCCGCCTCCTCCGGCGTCGCGAAATCGCGGGTGCCCGCATCCATGACGGTGCGCCCGGGCAGGAACTTGAGCGTTTGCGGGTTGGGAGTGGCTTCGGTTTCGATCAGCATGGCCGCCATGTGGTCGCGCGCCGGCACGGGCGCAAGCAAGTTAACCTTCCAGTCGCTTCACCGCCGCGTTCCAGCTGCTGATGTTGTCGCGCGCTTCCTGCACGAAGGCGGACCGCTTGACGAAGCCCATGAACAAATCCGCGAACCACTTGCCCGGGTTGCGCAGCGGTCGCTCGAACTGGACCAGCAGCACCACGCGGGTCGCGTCCGTGTCGTTCCAGACTTCGTGTTGGTACGTGTCGTCGAACACCAGCGTCTCGCCCTCCGCCCAGCGCACGATCCGGTCGTGGACGCGCATCCGGACATCGCCGTCGTCCACTCCGCCCTTGGGCACGATCAGCCCCAAGTGACAGGTGATCAGCCCCTTGGTGACTCCCCGGTGCGCGGGGATGTGCGTGCCCGGCGCCAGAATGGAGAAAAAGGCGCTGTTCAGCCCGGGAATGCGCTCCACCAGCGCGGCGGTCGCGGGCACCCGGTCGGCATTGTCGTCGATCCGGTACCCATAGCCCCAGATGAAGAACGACCGCCACTTGTTCACCTCCGCGATCGAGCGGTGGTCGGGCGAAATGGTGGCGAGGCTGGGCGCCGCCTCGCCGCGCAGCGCCACCGCGCGCGCCTCGTCCCGAATCGCCTGCCAGTTCTCGCGCAAGTCGTGGGTCCAGGGAAAGTCGCGCACGTCCAGCACCGGGTCGGTGGGCACCAGCGAACCCGACGCGATCAGGCGATCGAACAGCCCGCGGAGGTGCTTGCCGAACCGGATGATGAACGGGCGACCACGCTCGGCCTGCATCGGTGCGCCGGCGACGGGCGCCCCGGAGATGACGGTCAGCGAGGGTTCCAGCGGCCCGTCCGCCGTTCCCTGCTGCCACATGGCGGGGTTCGCCCTGGTTTCCACGCCGCCCATGAACTCACCCTCAGACCGCTCGCGATCGATCGCTATCGCCGATGTTGGTCAGAATCATGGCAATGCGCCGGTCAGGACGACGGACAGGTCATGTCAGCAGCTTGGGCGCTTCCTTTTCGATCGCGGCGCGGATCGGGCCGGCGAGCAGGCCCAGGAACGCGGGCAGATCGACGACCGCGTGAACATGGCGATCGAAGACCTCGGCGGTCGAGCCGATCGCCTGCCCCATCGCGTTGACGGTGAAGTGCAGCGTGTCGCCTTCCCACCGGTGCTGCACGGTGGCGCCGCCGGGGATCAGCTCCCCCAGCCGGCCGATGCCGCCGTCGAGCCGCGCGCGGACGGCGGCCTTGCCGAGCGTGTGGGGGATGTCGAGGGTAATCGGGTGGCCCATGCGT
>CAXTWJ010000357.1:0-3096 GCA_964247925.1 uncultured Sphingomonas sp. | reverse complement strand
GAATCGACGCGGACGTGCATCCCGCCCGGCGCGTGGAACTGCTTCACCAGCCCGGGCGACGGCGCGAAGGTGCGGGGATCCTCCGCGTTGACGCGGCACTCGATGGCATGGCCGCGGAACTGGACCTCGTCCTGCGTCACCGACAGCGGTTCACCCTCCGCGACACGGATCTGCTCGCGGACGAGGTCGAGGCCGGTGACCATCTCGGTCACGGGATGCTCGACCTGCAGGCGCGTGTTCATCTCGATGAAGTAGAACTCGCCGGCTTCCCACAGAAACTCGATCGTGCCCGCGCCGCGATAGGCCATGTCGGCCATCGCCCGCGCCACGACGCCACCCATGCGGTCGCGTTCCTCCGGCGTGATGACGGGAGAGGGCGCCTCTTCCAGCACCTTCTGATGGCGACGCTGGAGCGAGCAGTCGCGCTCGCCGAGGTGGATCGCGGCGCCCTTGCCGTCGCCGAACACCTGGAACTCGATGTGGCGCGGGTTGCCCAGATACTTCTCGATATACACGGTGGCGTCGCCGAACGCGGCCTTCGCCTCGCTGCCCGCCTGCTGCATCCGCGTCTCGAGCTGGTCCGGCGAGTTGCAGACCTTCATGCCGCGGCCGCCGCCGCCCGACGCGGCCTTGATGATGACGGGATAGCCGATGCGTGCCGCGATCTCGCGCGCCTCCGCGACGTCCGATACCGCGCCGTCGGAGCCGGGGACCAGCGGCAGCCCGAGCGCGCCGGCGGTGCGCTTCGCCTCGACCTTGTCACCCATGGTGCGAATGTGCTCGGGCTTGGGGCCGACGAACAGGATGTTGTGGAGCTCGACGATCTCGGCGAAGCGCGCGTTCTCCGACAGGAAGCCATAGCCCGGGTGGATGGCGTCGGCGCCGCTGATCTCGGCGGCGGAGATGATGTTGGGGATGTTGAGATAGCTGTCGGCGGCGGCAGGCGGGCCAATGCAGATCGCCTCGTCGGCGAGGCGGACGTGCATGGCGTCGGTATCAGCGGTGGAATGCACCGCCACCGTCCTGATCCCCATTTCGTGACACGCGCGGTGGATGCGCAGCGCGATCTCGCCACGGTTGGCGATGAGCAGTTTCTTGATCTTAGGCATCCGACACCCGTTCGCCCTGAGCGTGTCGAAGGGCAAGCGCGATGTGCTTCGACAGGCTCAGCACGAACGGCAGCGAAGCGGGCATCAGGCCATCACGACCAGCGGCTGGTCGAACTCCACGGGTTGACCGTTGGAGACGAGCACCTCCTTGACCGTGCCCGCCGACGGCGCGGTGATCGGGTTCATCACTTTCATCGCCTCCACGATCAGCAGCGTGTCGCCGGCCGCAACGGTCTGACCGGGGCTGGCGAACGGCTTGGCGCCGGGCTCGGCGGAAAGATAGGCGGTGCCGACCATCGGCGACTTTACCGCGTTGACGGGCGTGGCGGAGGCGGACGCGCCCACCTCGGCCGGCGCGTGCGCGGCGGCGGACGACGCTGCTGGCGCAAGCGTGGTCGGGGCGTAATGCGCCGGGGCAGCCGCCACGGCGGCGGCCTTGCGCGCGACGCGGATCTTGCGGTCGCCATGCTCCACCTCGATCTCGGTCAGGGAGGTCGCGTCGAGCAGTTCGGCGAGTTGACGCACCAGGTCGACATCGACCTTCATCGCCTGATCCGCCGGGGTTTCGGTGCTGTCGGTCATGGCCCGGCGTCCTGTCAGATGCGCGCCGCCGCTTCAAGCGCGAGCAGGTAGGAAAGCGCCCCGAAGCCGGCGATCGAGCCATGCGCGGCGCGCGCGATCAGGCTGCGGTGACGGAAGGATTCGCGGGCGTGCGGGTTCGACAGGTGAACCTCGATCACCGGCGTCCGCACCGCCTTGATCGCGTCGAGCAGCGCCACGGACGTATGGGTGAAGCCGCCGGCGTTCAGGATGACGGCGCGCGCGTCGCTCGCCTGCGCCTCTTGCAGCCAGTCGATCAGGTGCCCTTCGTGATTGGATTGGCGGGTATCGACGTCAAGGCCCAGCTCGCGGCCGCGGTCCTCCAGTTGGCCGGCAATGTCGTCCAGCGTGTCGTGGCCGTACACCTCCGGCTCGCGCGTGCCGAGCAGGTTGAGGTTGGGGCCGTTCAGGACGAAGACGGTGGGCATGGGCGGCTTTCGATTGGAAAAGCGGCGAGTGGCGCCTATCGCGGCCGCTCTACCCCGATCGGACAGATTAGACCAATGCCCCACACCGACGGCACCGTTTCGATCACCGTCAACGGCGAGCACAAGCGCGTCGCCGCCGGCCTGACGCTGGCGCAGCTCGCGACCGACATGGGGCTGGTGCCCGAGAAGGTCGCGGTGGAGCGCAATCTGGAGGTGGTGCCGCGCTCGACGCTGGCGCAGGTGCTCGTCGAGGATGGCGACGACCTGGAGATCGTGCATTTCGTCGGCGGGGGCGACCACGCAATGCCGGTCGATACCGACAGCTGGACGGTCGCGGGGCGGACGTTCCGGTCGCGGCTGATCGTCGGCACGGGCAAGTACCGCGACTTCGCTCAGAACGCCGCCGCGCTGGAGGCGTCGGGCGCGGAGATCATCACGGTGGCGGTGCGCCGGGTCAATGTCAGCGACCCCAAGGCGCCAATGCTGACCGACTTCATCGATCCCAGGCGCTATACCTACCTGCCCAACACGGCGGGCTGTTTCGACGCGGAGAGCGCGGTCCGCACGCTGCGGCTGGCGCGCGAGGCGGGGGGTTGGGACCTGGTCAAGCTGGAGGTGCTGGGCGAGGCCCGCACGCTCTATCCCAACATGCGCGAGACGCTGCGCGCGACCGAGGTGCTGGTGGCCGAGGGCTTCAAGCCGATGGTCTATTGCGTCGACGATCCGATCGCGGCGAAGCAGCTGGAGGAGGCGGGCGCGGTGGCGATCATGCCGTTGGGCGCGCCGATCGGCTCGGGGCTGGGCATCCAGAACCAGGTGACGATCCGGCTGATCGTCGAGGGCGCGGGCGTGCCGGTGCTGGTCGACGCGGGTGTGGGCACCGCGAGCGACGCGGCGGTGGCGATGGAGCTGGGCTGCGACGGCGTGCTGATGAACACCGCGATCGCCGAGGCGAAGGA
>CAXTWJ010000356.1:0-3103 GCA_964247925.1 uncultured Sphingomonas sp. | reverse complement strand
GTCCCACGCGGCGGCGAACGCCTGCGCACCCGGCCGCCCGCGCAGGCGATAGGCGGTCTGCCACGTCATCGCGACCTCTCGCGCGGCGGCGGCGACGCAGCGGGTCCGGGCAAGCGCGGCGATGAAGGCGCGCTGGCGGTCGGGCGTCCACCCGTCGCGACGCGCGCGCAACGGGACGGGGGTGAAGGGAAGGGAATCGCTCATCGCGCAGGATGGAGCAGATCGCGGGCGTGTAGGACAGGGGTCGGGCGAGTGGCTGGTCAACCCTCTCCCGCTTGCGGAAGAGGGTCAAGGTGTGGACACCAGCATACAGGCATGGGCGCCCCCGCGCGTCAGCTGCAGCGCAGCGCCGCGTCGAGCGCCTGCAGGAAGCGCGACCGGTCCGCCTTGCCGAACGGGGCAGGGCCGCCGAGCTGGTCACCGCCGGCGCGCAGATCGGCCATGATCGCGCGCGTGGCGATCTGGGCGCCGATCGAGGCGGTCGTGAACGGCCTCCCGGTGGGGGCGAGCGCTCGCGCGCCCGCCTTCAGGCAACGGTCGGCGAGCAGGATATCGGCGGTGACCACCACCGCGCCCGGGCCGGCGTTCTCGACGATCCAGTCGTCGGCGGCGTCGAAGCCGTCGCCGCCGCCCACGCGGCTGACCAGCGGGTGCTCCGGCACGCGAAACCGGCTGTTCGCGACCACGGTGACGGGCACCGCCAGCCGGTACGCGACGCGGTAGCACTCGTCCTTGACCGGGCAGGCGTCGCCGTCGATCAGGATGCGTCGATCGGTCACCTTCCCTCCGTCCATGCCGAGCACCGTCGAGGCATCTCGGTCGGGACTGTCCCTCGACTTCGCTCGGGACGAACGCAAACAGGAGGGCTCACGCCCGGCGCTGCGCCCGATGCTGGGTCGGGCGGGCCTGGTGGCGCACGGGCGGGCCGCGACGCTGCGGCTGGGGTGCGGCGCCCTCGGCGGGCTCGATGCGGATGCCGCTGTCGTCCTCGCCGTCCTGCCCCGCCGATTTCGCGACCGCGTGCGCGAACTTGGCCGCCAGCGCGCGCGGGATCTGGAAGCCGGTCTCGTTGGGCAGGATGCGGATCGCGCCCACCTCCGCCTTGGTGATGTGGCCACGACGGCAGATCAGCGGCAGCAGCCAGCGCGCGTCCGCGTTCTGGCGGCGGCCGACGTTGAGGCGGAACCAGACCACGTCGTCGAACCCCGTCCGGTGGGCCGGGCGTTCGGGCCCGTTTGCAGTAGAGGGGGCGCGGTCGATCAGCTCCTCGGGCACGGGCATCGCGGCGCGGCGGGCATGGACCAGCGCGGCGGCGATGTCCTCGGCCGACTTCCGCGCCAGCAGCTCGGCGGCGAGCGCGCGGTCGTCGTCATCGACCTCCACGGGGCTGAGCAACTGCGCCAGCAGCCGCTCGCGGTCGGCGGCGCGGATCACCTCGGGGGTCGGCACGGGCACCCATTCCGCCGCGATGCGGGCACCTTTCAGCATCCCGTCCACCCGACGGCGGCGCGGGAAGGGGACGATCAGCACCGCCGTGCCCTTCTTGCCCGCGCGCCCGGTGCGGCCGGAGCGGTGCTGCAGCGTCTCCGCGTCGCGCGGCAGCTCGACATGGATGACGAGACTGAGCGACGGCAGGTCGAGCCCGCGCGCGGCGACGTCGGTGGCGACGCACACCCGCGCGCGGCCATCCCGGAGAGCTTGCATCGCGGCGTTGCGCTCGTTCTGCGAATGCTCGCCCGAGAGCGCGACCGCCTGGAACCCGCGCTCGACCAGGCTGGCATGGAGGTGGCGGACATTGTCGCGCGTGGCGCAGAACAGCATGGCGGTCTCCGCCTCGTGCAGGCGGAGCAGGTTGATGACCGCGTGCTCGATGTCGGACGGCGCGACGGCGACCGCCTGATAGGCGATGTCCCCATGGCCGCGCTCCTCGCCCACCGTGGAGATGCGCAGCGCGTCGCGCTGGTACGTCTTGGCCAGCTGCACGATCGGGCGCGGCATGGTGGCGGAGAACAGCAGGGTGCGGCGCTCGGCCGGGGTCGCGTCGAGCAGGCATTCCAGGTCCTCGCGAAAGCCCATGTCGAGCATCTCGTCCGCCTCGTCGCGCACGGCGACGCGGATCGCCGACAGGTCGAGCGAGCCGCGCTCGCCATGGTCGCGCAGGCGGCCGGGCGTGCCGACGACGATGTGCGCGCCGGCGTTGAGCGCGCGGCGTTCGCGCGAGGCGTCCGTGCCGCCGACGCAGGTCGCGATGCGCGCGTTCGCGTAGAGCCAGCCCAGCTCCTTAGCCACCTGCAGCGCCAGCTCGCGCGTCGGCGCGATCACCAGCGCGAGCGGCAGCGCGGGCGGGGGCAGGGCGCCGTCGGGCATCAGCTCGCCGGCCATGGCGAGACCGAAGGCGACGGTCTTGCCCGAGCCGGTCTGCGCGGAGACGAGCAGGTCGCGCCCGCGCGCCTCCTCGGCGACCACGGCGGTCTGGACGGGGGTGAGCGTGTCGTAGCCACGCGCGACGAGGGCGTCCGAGAGGACGCCGGGAAGGTTCGGAAAGGTCATGAAGCCTCCCATATGCGCCTTCCGCGCCGAATCGGCAATGCTTGCGCGGGCGGCGGCGATGCGCGACGAGGCGGGCATGGTGGTGACGAGGCGAAGCGTGCTGGCGGGGATGGCCGCGCTGCCCGCGCTCGGCGCGGCGCCGGACCCTGGCTTCCCCGGCAAGGATGGGCTGATCGTCCGCCGCGTCCGGCCGCCGCTGCTCGAGACGCCGCTGCCTGTGTTCGAGCGCGACGTGTTCACGCCCAACGACCAGTTCTTCGTGCGCTGGCACTGGGGCGACATCCCGACCGGGGTGGATGTGCGCAGCTTTCGGTTGCGGGTCGGCGGCCATGTCGCGCGGCCGCTGTCGATCGGCCTCGACCAGCTGCTCCGGATGCCGCGGATCGAGTATGCGGCGGTGAACCAGTGTTCGGGCAATTCGCGCTCGTTCTTCCGCCCGCCCGTGCCCGGCGCGCAATGGGGGCATGGCGCGATGGGCAATGCGCGCTGGACGGGCGTGCCGCTCGGCCGCCCGGGACAGCCCGCCGAACTCGCGTCGATCTACGTCCAGCTG
>CAXTWJ010000355.1:0-3103 GCA_964247925.1 uncultured Sphingomonas sp. | reverse complement strand
GGGGCGGACCGCGCCTGGTATGCCAGGCTGCCGGCGATTGCCTGGGCGGTGACGGTGCCGACCTTCGCGATCGGGCTGCTGCTGCCCAACCCGTGGGCGGCCTGGCCGCTGCTGCTCATCCCCAACGCGCTCAACATCCTGTGGCTGGGGCCGGTGACGACCGCCGTCCAGCACCTGGTCCCCGCCCCGATGCGCGCGAGCGCGGGCGGCAGCTTCCTGCTCATCAACAACTTCCTGGGGCTGGGCGTCGGGCCGCTGCTGATGGGCGCGATCTCCGAGCATCTGAAGGCGAGCTATGGCCTCGAATCGCTGCGCTACGCAGCGGTGTCGTGCCTCGGCTTCTATGCGCTCGCCGCCGTGCTGGTGCTGTTCGCCGTCCCCTCGCTGCGGCGCGACTGGGTCGAGGAACGCTAGCGTTCGCGCGTCGCGGCGAAGCGGACCTTGGGATAGCGGTCGGCGATATAGCCGACCTCCCACGCCGATTTCGCCAGGAACACCGGATTGTCGTCGCGATCCTTCGCCATGGCGCTCCGGTTGAGGTCGGCGAACGCCTTCAGGTCGGCGGCGTCGGCGGCCGACACCCAGCGCGCGGTGTCGAACGGTGCGGGCTCCAGCGCGGCGGCGACCTTGTACTCCGCCTCCAGCCGGCTGAGCAGCACGTCGAGCTGAAGCTGGCCGACGACGCCGATGATCCAGTTGGACCCGATCTCGGGATAAAAGACCTGGGTCACGCCCTCCTCGGCCATGTCGTCCAGCGCCTTGCGGAGCTGCTTGGTCTTGGTCGGGTCCTTCAGCTGCACGCGGCGCAGGATCTCCGGCGCGAAGTTGGGCAGACCCGTGAAGCGCACGTCCGCGCGCTCCGACAGCGTGTCGCCGACGCGCAAGGTGCCGTGGTTGGGGATGCCGATGATGTCGCCGGGGAACGCCTCGTCGGCGATCTCGCGGTCCTGCGCGAAGAACAGGATGGGCGAATGCACCGCGATCGGCTTGCCATGGCCGGTGGGCGTCAGCTTCATGCCGCGCCTGAACGTGCCCGAGCACAGCCGCATGAACGCGATGCGGTCGCGGTGCTGCGGGTCCATGTTCGCCTGGACCTTGAAGACGAAGCCGGTGACCTCCGCATTGTCGGGCGCGACCGGCACCGGCTCGGCGGGCTGCGCGCGGGGCGGCGGCGCATAGTCGGCGAGCGCGCGGATCAGCTCAGCGGGGCCGAAGTCCTTGAGCGCGGAGCCGAAATAGACCGGCGTCAAGTCGCCGTTGCGATAGGCCTCGCCGTCGAACGGGGCATAGCCGCCCTGCGCCAGCTCGACCTCCTCCGCGAACCGCTCGGACAGCGCGGCCTGGTCCGACCGGCCCTGGAAGGTGCGGCTGTCGCCGTCGGGCCGACTGATGCGCCCGGAGCCCAGGTCCATCACGCCCTCGAACTCGCCGCCCATGCCGATCGGCCAGTTCATCGGCGCGACATCCAGCGCCAGCACGTCGGCGATCTCGTCCAGCAGCTCGAACGGCGCGCGCCCCTCGCGATCGACCTTGTTGACGAAGGTGATGATCGGCACCGAGCGCAGGCGGCACACCTCGAACAGCTTCCTGGTCTGCGCCTCGATCCCGCGCGCGGCGTCGATCACCATGACGGCGGAGTCGACGGCGGTCAGCGTGCGATAGGTGTCCTCGCTGAAATCCTCGTGCCCCGGCGTGTCGAGCAGGTTGAAGGTGACGCCGTCCTTCTCGAAGGTCATCACCGACGAGGTGACGGAGATGCCGCGCTGCTGCTCGATCTTCATCCAGTCCGACCGCGCCCGCCGGTTCGCCCCGCGCGCCTTGACCTCGCCCGCGAGATGGATGGCGCCGCCGACATAGAGCAGCTTCTCCGTGAGCGTCGTCTTGCCGGCGTCGGGGTGCGAGATGATCGCGAAGGTGCGGCGGGGAGAGGTCATGGGATCGGGCTACTCGAAACGGAAAGTCGCGTCCTACACGGCTCCGTTGTGACCTTTCGGCCGGTCCCGGGCAGGGCACCGCCCCCATGGCAGCTCAGGGGCGCGGAGGACAGGTGTTCAGGGGTGCAACGTCACGCTCATGCCGATCCGCTTCGCCTCGCCCACCGGCACCTCGAACACGCCGGGCTTGTCGCGGAAATCGCCGGTGAAGTCCTCGGGGTCGGCGAGGCCGTGCCAGGGCTCGATGCAGACGAAGCGGGCGCCGGGCTTGGTCCAGATGCCCAGGCGCGGCGTGTCGGGGAAGGCGACGTGGAGGCTGGGACCGTGCCCCGCCCCATAGGTCACGGCCTGCGAGTGGATCGGGTCCCAGACCAGCGCGTCATCGACGAACAGTTCATCGCGCAACGCCAGCACGCGGCCGTTCAGCGGCGACGGACGGCGGTCGGGGGCGATCAGGCCGTCGGGCAGGATGCGGAGCAGCGCGTCCGGTTCGTCGTCCGCGAAGGTGACGCGGTGCGCGGCACGATCTTCTCCGAACGGCAACGGCCAGGCGAAGGCGGGGTGGAAGCCGAACTGCGCGGGGAGCGGCCGATCGTCGCGGTTCTCGATGGTGGCTTCGACGTGGAGCGTCGCGCCGTCGAGCCGGAACGCGATGGCCAGCCGGAACGCGAACGGCCAGGCCGTGCGCGTCTCGGGCGAGTCGGTCAGCTCCAGCGTCAGCGCCGCCGAGTCCGCGCGCGTCGCCGTGAACAGCGCATGGCGCGCGAAGCCGTGCTTGGGCATCGGGTATTCGGTGCCGTCAAGCCGAATCACGCCGCCGGTAGTGACGCCGATCACCGGGAACAGGATCGGTGCCCGCCCGGTCCAGAAGGCCGGGTCGGCATCCGTCATCAACTCGCGGCCGGCCGCGTCGGTCAACGACGCCAGCTCGGCGCCGAGCGGGTTGCCGCGCGCGGTGCGCGTCCCCGACGTGATCGTCACCCAACCGCTACTCATTGGCGCCGCCGGTCTGCGCGTCGGTCGCGCCGATCGGCTTCGATTCGGACGAATCCTCCTCGCGCAGGACGATGCTGAGGAGCAGGAACACCGCCATCGCGAAGAACTCCGCCTCCCAGGTCTGGAACAGGTTGAACCACAGCCGCGCCGAGCGGCAATAGCCGCCCAAAGAC
>CAXTWJ010000354.1:0-3109 GCA_964247925.1 uncultured Sphingomonas sp. | reverse complement strand
CGACGATGCCCTGCTGGTCCGGCCGAGCAGCGTGGCTGGCGCGCGCCCCGCCGGCCGCCTCGCCGGCGCGGGCGCGGCGGGCTTTCGCGCGATCGCGACCTGCATCGGCGGCGCGCAGGTCCAGCTCGGCACCACGCGCGACCCGAACGCGCGCGTCCGCTGGCCGGGCGGAACGGTCGGCGGCTACCTGACCCACGCGCCCGACCCACGCCCGCTGCTCGCCGGGCTGTGGGACCGCGCGCCGGCGCCTGTCCTGCTCGTTGCCGACACGCCCGCGCCGGGCCTCGCGCGCAACCTGCCCCCCGATCTTTCGGCGGTGCCCAACAGCCACCTGGCCTATGCGGGCCAGTGGTTCTTCTTCGCTGCGGTGGCCGCGATCATCTATATCCTGGCGCTACGAAAGCGGGAGCAGCGTCAGCCATGAGGTACGTCAGCACCCGCGGCACCGCCCCGGCGCTCGACTTCGCGCAGGCCACGCTTGCCGGGCTGGCGTCGGACGGCGGTCTCTACCTCCCCGACGTCTGGCCGCGCTGGAGCCGCGACGAGATCGCCGCGCTCACCGGCCTTACCTACGCCGAGACCGCCGCGCGCGTGCTGGCCCCCTTCGTCGGCGACGCGCTCACCCCCGACGAACTCCAGGCCTTGTGCGACCAGGCCTATGACCGCTTCAGCCACGCCGCCGTCACCCCGCTGGTCCAGCTCGACCACGATCAGTGGTTGCTGGAGCTGTTCCACGGCCCGACGCTCGCCTTCAAGGACGTGGCGCTCCAGCTGCTCGGCCTGCTGTTCGAGCGGTTCCTTGGCGGCGACACGCTGACGGTGATCGGCGCGACCAGCGGCGACACGGGTTCCGCCGCGATCGACGCGCTGGCGGGGCGCGACGGCGTGGAGGTGTTCATGCTCCACCCCCAGGGCCGCGTGACGGAGGTGCAGCGCCGCCAGATGACCACGGTCGCCGCGCCCAACATCCACAATCTCGCGGTGCGCGGCGACTTCGACGACTGCCAGGCGCTGGTGAAGGCGATGTTCAACGACCCGGCCTTCGCCGGGCGCCACCGGCTGTCGGCGGTGAACTCGATCAACTGGGCGCGCCTCGCCGCGCAGGTCGTCTATTACTTCTACGCCGCCGTCCGTCTCGGCGCGCCCGACCGTGCCGTGGCGTTCAGCGTGCCCACCGGCAATTTCGGCGACGTGTTCGCCGGTTACGTCGCGGCCCGCATGGGCCTGCCCATTGCCAGGCTGATCGTCGCCACCAACGTCAACGACATCCTCGCCCGCGCGCTCACGCAAGGCGACTATTCCCGCAGCCCGGTGCAGCAGACCGCGACGCCATCAATGGACATCCAGGTCTCATCCAACTTCGAGCGGCTGCTGTTCGACCTCGGCGGTCGCGACGGCGCGGCGCTGGCGGCGCAGATGCGGGGCTTCGAGCGGAGCCACGCGATGCGCCTCACCGACGCGCAGCACCGGGGCGCGGCCGCGTTGTTCACGAGCGATCGGGTCGATGCCGACGCGATGATGGGCGCGATGCGCTGGGCGCATGAGCGTGCCGGGGAGGTGATTGACCCCCACACCGGCATCGCGCTCGCCGCCGCGCGCCGGGCGGGGCCGGAGGTGCCGGCGGGGACGCCGACCGTGACGCTCGCCACCGCCCACCCGGGGAAGTTCCGCGACGCGGTCGAGCGCGCGACCGGCGTCCGCCCGACCCTGCCGGCCCGCGTCGGCGACCTGTTCCAGCGCCAGGAACGCTGCACCGTGCTTCCCGCCGAGCTTGCCGCGATCACCGCGTTCGTGGACGCGCACGCCACCTGACTGTCCTACACGTGCCGGCTGTGCCAATCGGGCCGGATGACTCCCGACCTGCGCACCCTCATCGGCGAGCCCTGGGCCGATTACGGCCTCCTCGACTCCGGCAACGGCCGCAAGCTGGAACGCTACGGCCGCTTTCGCTTCATCCGGCCCGAGCCGCAGGCGCTGTGGGCGCCCGCCATCCCCGACTGGCGCGCGACGGCCGAGTTCCTGCCCGGCGCGGACGAGGACGGCGGCGGCCGCTGGCAGTTCGCCGAGCCGACGCCCCGCGATGGCTGGACGCTGCGCTGGGATGACGTCAGCTTCACCGCGCAGACCACGCCGTTCCGCCATCTCGGCTTCTTTCCCGACATGGCACCGGTCTGGAACTGGATGCGCGAGCGGCTCGCCGACGCGCACGCGTCCGACGGCCTCAACCTGTTCGGCTATACCGGCGTCGGCACGCTGGCGCTCGCGTCGAAGGGCGCGCGCATGGTCCATGTCGATGCATCGAAGAAGTCGGTCGAGGCCGCCCGCGCCAACGCCCGCCTGTCCGGCCTCGCCGACGCGCCGATCCGCTGGCTGGTGGACGACGCCGCGAAGTTCGTCGGGCGCGAGGTCCGGCGCGGGCGCCGCTACGACGGCATCCTCCTCGATCCGCCCAAATATGGTCGCGGGCCGGAGGGCGAGGTGTGGCGGCTGGAGGAGCACCTGCCCGCGCTGATCGCCGACTGCCGCCGCCTGCTCGACGCGAACTCGCGCTGCCTGTTCCTGACCGTCTATGCCGTCCGCATGAGCGCGCTCGCGATCGGCGAGATGCTCCGCCAGGTCTTCGCGGATCTGCCCGGCCGGGTAGAGTGCGGCGAGCTGGGCGTACGCGAGGAGGCGCGCGGCCTTGTCCTCCCCACGGCCATCTGGGCGAGATGGAGCGTTTAGGCGTTACCTTTGCTTACCTTTGGCCAGGGTCGCGGCACGAGGATAAAGCGTTCAGGCGTTTCCTTTGCTCACCTTTGGGCGGCTCACTCCATCCCCGCCCGCATCGCCGCGCCCGCGACGAAGGGCGCGCCGGCGGTGATGAGCAGGCTGACGGCGGCGAGCAGCTTGAACGCTCCTGCCCCGCCTTCCACCGCGCCGGCGCCGAAGATCAGCAACGGCACCGCGAGCGGCAGCATCGCCAGCCCCGCGACCGCGCCGGCGCCGCGCAGACCCGCCACCAGCGCGCCCGTCGCGACCGCCAGTGCCGCCAGCCCCGGCGTGCCGATCAGCAGCCCCGCCTCGACCCGGAGCAGCGTCGTGCCGGACAGCCCGAGCAGCCCGCCCG
>CAXTWJ010000353.1:0-3115 GCA_964247925.1 uncultured Sphingomonas sp. | reverse complement strand
CGCCGCTCCGCCGCGACGCGCGCCGACGCGCGCCAGCGCCGCCGCGATCAGGCCGAGCCCGCCCCCGAACAGCACGGTCTGCAGCACGAACAGCGGCCCGCCGCCGCCGAGACCGGCGCGCACGAACAGATGCCACAGCGCCGCCATCACCGGCGGGTGCCAGTCGTCGTAGCGCCCGGCCACCGCCTGGCGGTACTGGACGACACCGTCATAGGTGACCACGCCGGGCCAGAACAGCAGAACGGCGGCCGCGCCGATCAGCGCCGCCGCGATGCCGTGCGTGGCAATCCCGGGCCGAGCGGGTAAGGGGGCGCGATGACCGCCCCCGTGCCTCCCGTCGCGCCCCAGCGTGCCCATCGCGTCACCGTCCATGGCCGCGTGATCGACGATCCCTGGGCCTGGCTCAAGGACCCGAACTATCCCGACGTCACCGATCCCGACATCCTCGCCTATCTCGAGGCGGAGAACGCCTATTTCGAGGCGGTCATGGCGCCCCGTCGGCCGCTGGTCGATCGGCTGTACGAGGAGATGCGCGGGCGCATCAAGGAGGACGAGAGCTCGGTGCCGCAGAAGGACGGCGACTGGCTGTACTGGACCGCGTTCGAGACGGGGGGGCAGTACCGCCGGTGGTGGCGCAGGCCGGTGGGTGGCGGTGACGATCAGCTGCTGCTGGACGAGACGGTGCTGGCCGAGGGCCATGACTATTTCCGCCTGGGCGCGTTCGCCGTGTCGAACGACGGCACCAAGCTGGCCTATGCGATCGACGACAGCGGCGCCGAGCGGTTCGAGGTGCGCGTCAAGGACCTGGTCACGGGCGAGCAGCTGCCCGACGTGATCTCGGGAATGCTGTCCGACATCGTGTGGACAGCGGACGACAGCGGCTTCCTGTACGGCGTCGCCAACGACCAGTGGCGGACCGACAATGCGCGCCTCCACCGGCTGGGCACGCCGGTGGCGGACGATGTCGAGCTCTACAAGGAGGCGGACGAGGGCTTTCGCGTCGCCGTCGCCGAGACGAGCGCGCGCAACTGGATCGTGATCGCGACCGGCGATCACACCACGAGCGAGGTGCGGCTGGTGCCGGCGCACGATCCGCTCGCCGAGCCGATCCTCGTGTCCGCGCGCCAGGTCGGTCGCGAATATGACGTGGACGAGCATGACGGCACGCTGTTCATCCACACCAACGACACGGACCCGCAGTTCCGGCTGGTGACCGCGCCGGTCGAGCGGCCGGGTGAGTGGACCGAGCTGATCGCGCCCGACCCGCATTTCTACATGACGGGGGTGGAGTGTTATCGCGACTTCTTCATGGTCGAGGGGCGGCTGGACGGGCTCGATCAGCTCAGCCTGCATCGGTACGAGACGCCGACGCAGGGCCGCGCGATCACCTTTCCCGAGGCGAGCTATGCCGCCGGGCTGGGCGACAATCCCGAATATGCCGTGGACATGCTGCGGCTCGGCTATGAGTCGATGGTGACGCCGGGCACCGTCTATGACTACGACGTCGCGACCGGCGCGATGACCGTGCTGAAGGTGCAGGAGATCCCGTCGGGCTATGATCCGGCACGCTACCGGACCGAGCGGCTGCACGTCACCGCGCGCGACGGGACGGCGGTGCCGGTGTCGATCGTCTACCCGGTCGATTTCCCGCGCGACGGCACCGGCCGGCTGTTCCTCTATGGCTATGGCGCCTATGGCCATGCGGTCGAGCCGGGCTTCTCGACCGGGCGGCTAAGCCTGCTCGATCGCGGCTTCGCCTTCGCGATCGCGCATATCCGGGGCGGCGACGATCTGGGCCAGCAATGGTATCTGGACGGCAAGCTCGACAAGCGGACCAACACGTTCACCGATTTCGTCGATGTCGCGCGCGGGCTGATCGCGGACGGCTGGACCGCCGCCGGGCGCATCGCGATCGAGGGCGGCTCGGCGGGCGGCGAGCTGATGGGCGCCGTCGTCAACTCCGACCCCGAGCTGTGGGGCGCGGTGATCGCCGCCGTGCCGTTCGTCGATGTGCTCAACACGATGCTCGACCCGGAGCTGCCGCTGACGCCCGGCGAGTGGCCGGAATGGGGCAATCCGATCGAGGACGTGGCGGCGTTCGACCTGATCCGGTCGTACGACCCGTATCTGAACGTCCGGGCGCAGGCCTATCCGCCGCTGTTCATCTCCGGCGGGCTCAACGACCCGCGCGTGACGTATTGGGAGCCGGCGAAGTGGGCGGCTAAGCTGCGCGCGACGAAGACGGACGACCATCCGCTGCTGCTCAAGACCAACATGGGCGCGGGCCATCGCGGCAAGTCGGGACGGTTCGAATCACTGCGCGAGGCGGCGGAAGAGCACGCCTTCGTGCTGTGGCAGATGGGAGTCCCGGAGTGACGGGTTCGTGAACGTCGACGCGCTCGTCCAGCACTACGGGCTGGTCGCGCTGTTCGTCGGCGCGGGGCTGGAGGGCGAGGCGGCGGTGATCGCGGGCGGGCTGCTCGCGCATCAGGGGCTGATCCCGCTGCCGGGCGCGATGGCCGCGGCGGCGGCGGGCTCCTTCACCGCCGACCAGGGCTGGTTCACCGTCGGGCGACGGCTGCGCGAGCATCGCTGGGTGGCGCGGCTGCGCGCCAAGCCGGCGTTCGCGCGCGCGCTCCACGCGCTGGAGCGTCATCCGCGCGGCTTCATCTTCGCGTTCCGCTTCATCTATGGCCTGCGCACGGTCAGCCCCATCGCGATCGGGACCAGTCGGGTGCCGCAGCGGCTGTTCCTGCCGGTCAACGCGGCCGCCGCGGCGATCTGGGGCGTCGTGTTCACGACGATCGGCTACCTGTTCGGGGACGCGTTCGAGCGGTTCGTGGGCCGGTTGCACCCGCATGGCCGCGTGCTGTGGGCGGTGGTGGTGGCCGGGCTGCTGCTCGGCCTGTGGCACTGGCATCGGGGCCGCCGGGCGTGACGTCGTTCACCATGGGCTTCACCGCCCGGGAGGCCGACATCGACGAGCTGGGCCATGTCAACAACGCGATCTGGGTCCGCTGGGTGCAGGAGCTGTCGGTCGGGCACTGGGCGGCGGTGGCACCGGCCGAGCATCAGGCCGCCCATGTCTGGGTCGTGACCCGGCACGAGATCGACT
>CAXTWJ010000352.1:0-3121 GCA_964247925.1 uncultured Sphingomonas sp. | reverse complement strand
CGCGGCGAGGCCGTCCGCGTCCGCCGTCTCGACCGCGAGCAGGCCGGTGCCCTCCACCGCGACCGGCCAGCCCCGACGCAGCGCATCGATCGCGCGGGCGGTGGCACGCGCTTCTACCACGCGAACTCGGTCATGATCGGGACATGATCGGACGGTTTCAACCAGCCGCGCGCGTCCTCGAACACGGTGTGCGCGGTGGCGGTCGCGGCGACATCGGCGGTCGCCCATTGGTGGTCGAGGCGGCGGCCCCGGTCGGAGAGCGACCATTCGCGCGCGCGGTAGCTCCACCAGGTGTGGAGCCGCGCGGGCGCGGGGTGGAAGCGGCGGCCGAGATCGACCCAGCTGTTCGACCGCTGCAGCCGGTCGAGCGACTCGACCTCGATCGGCGTGTGGCTGACGACGCCCAGCAACTGCTTGTGGCTCCAGACGTCCTCGGGCAGCGGCGCGATGTTGAAGTCGCCGACGAGGATCGTGGGGCGGTCCAGCGCCGCCGACCAGTGGGTCATGCGCTCGACGAAGTCGAGCTTCTGCCCGAACTTCGGGTTCACGTCGCGGTCGGGGACGTCGCCGCCGGCGGGGATGTAGACGTTTTCCAGCCGCACGCCGTTGGGCAATCGGACCCCGACGTGGCGCGCCTCACGGTTCGCCTGCCAGTCGAGGCGGTCGTCCTCGCTCACGGGCACGCGGCTGAGGATCGCGACGCCGTGGTGCATCCGCTGGCCGTGAACGATGACCTGGTCGTAGCCGAGCGCGCGAAAGGCGCCGTGCGGGAAATCGGCGTCGATCACCTTGGTCTCCTGCAGGCACAGGATGTCGGGCGCCGCCTCGCGCAGGAAGCGGTCGACGATGTCGAGGCGGAAGCGGACGGAGTTGATGTTCCAGGAAGCGATCTTCACGCGACGCGCTTAGCGTGGGGAGCGCGCCGCGGCAAAACATGTCCTGAGCGCCTGCCTTGCAGGCGGTCGAAGGGCCGCGTCGTGACGTCGAAGCTCGCGATGCGAGCCCGGCCGCGCTTGCGCGTCTCGCGGCCAGCTTCGCTGGGCGCGTGCGCGCTACGCGAAAAGACCCCCGCTCCGGGGGCATGGAGCGGGGGCCGACCTGACGTTCGTCACGCAGGCGGGAGAGGAAGCTACCGAGCAACAGGGGGAAATCCCGGCCACCCCCTCTCCGCTGCACCGCAATAGCGGCCCGTTCCTGTCGCTGCGATGAACACGCGGTCAGCGATGGCCCGGCAAACCCTTCCGCGGGTCGTTCCAGCGAAACGTCTCGTCGGCCACGGCCACATTAAACCGCTGATTTGTCAAACGAACCGTCGTGCGGTTGTTCTGGCTGTCGAGCTGCACCCAGCCCTGCAGCGCCAAGCCGGCGGGGCCGCCCGGGTCGCGCGCGAAGACCAGGGTGATCCGGCCAAGCTCCGGGTGCCCGGGGTCGCTCGCCTCGACGGACAGCAGGCGCGGGTCGGTCCCCGGCACGACGCGCGCGAACCGGCCGATGTCGCGCTTGGGGTCGAGCAGCACGCCGAGTGGCGAGCTCTTGATCGGCCACCGCTGCACCTGACGGACCTGATAATCGATGAAGGTCAGCGCACCGCCCTCCGCCACGATCAGGATCGGGACGCCCCTGGCATATTGAAAGCGGATGCGGCCGGGCTGCTTCAGCGACAGCGTGCCGGTCAGCAAGCGGCCGTTGCGGTCGGTCTGCGTGAACGCGGCGGTCATCGTGCCCAGCGCCTGCAGATGACGCTGCACGGTCGCGAGCTCGCCCGTCTGCTGCGCGACCGCCGGCTGGACCGGGAGCGCGAGGGCGGGAGCGAGCAGCAGCGCGGACAGAAAGGATCTAAGCATCCGCCGTTCCTGCCGCGCCCGCGTTGAACACGCGGTGAACCCGATCAGGCCACCTTGCGCGGGCGGAACTCGAGCGCGATCGAGTTGATGCAATAGCGCAGGCCGGTCGGCGGCGGGCCGTCGGGGAAGACATGGCCCTGATGGCTGTCGCACCGGGCGCAGCGCGTTTCCGTGCGGATCATGCCGTGGCTGCGGTCGGTGTGGTCGGTGACGGCATCGGGCGTGATCGGCTGCGTGAAGGACGGCCAGCCCGATCCCGAATCGAACTTGTCCGCCGAATCGAACAGCTCGTTGCCGCACGCCGCGCAGCGATAGACGCCGTCCGCCTTGTTGTCGGTCAGCGCGCCGGCATAGGCACGCTCGGTCCCCGCCTCGCGCAGAACATGGTATTGCGGCGGCGTCAGCTTCTGGCGCCACTCGGCTTCGGAAAGGTTGATCTGATCCATGGCAGCCGATGTCGTGGCGGGGGTGACGCGCGTCAAGCCGTCATCGGCCGACCCGGGTCAGCCGCGCGATCACCTCGATCAGGGCGGGGCGCGCGGCGACGAGCGCGGCGGGCGCGAGGCGTCCTTCCACGACGGCGCGCACCGCGCCGGCGACGCCGATCGGGCGGGCGAGACGGCGGGCGAAGCCCCGCTGCCACCCGGCCATCGCCGCCGCGCCACCGCGCGTGTAGGCGGTCGCCGCGCCCATGCCGCTGGCGATCGCGATGCCCATGCCTTCACCCGCGAGGCTGGGGATCACCCCTGCCTGGTCGCCGAGCCGGACCAGCCCCGGCACCGCGTCGCGCACGCGCCAGCCATAGGGCACGTTGGCGATCGCATCGATGGCGCCGGCGGCATCCCACCAGGCGAGCCGCTCGCCGAGCGCGGGATTCTCGTCGCCCAGCTGGCGCAGCAACGCCGCTGGATCCCCAGCCGCGGTCAGCCGGGACCGATGCACGGCCAGGCAGAGATTGGCACTGCCCCCCTCCTGCAGGCATAGCCCCGCATAGCCACCGGGAAAGAGGTGCAGCTCGATCGCGGGGCCGAGCAGGCGGTTGAGCGCGGGTGCGGGGGCGAGCCGGATGCGCAACCCCAGCGTCGGATCGGCGCCGGGTGCGTCGGACGGACGCGATACGCCGCGAATGTCGTGCTTGCCGCTGGCGAGGAACAGCGTGTCGGCGTCGAGCGTCGCGCCGTCGGCGGTGCGTGCGGCCGCCCCGTTGATCTCGCGCACGGTCACGCCACGCTCCACGGCCGCGCCCGCCGCCACCGCGCGGGCGAGCAGCAGCCTGT